>JAEXBT010000021.1 GCA_023393895.1 Pseudomonadota bacterium | reverse complement strand
GCGACTGCTGGTAGAGCGTGTGCAGGATGGCGTGGCCGGTGCGGTCGGCGGCGGCACAGGTGCGCTGCGCGGTGCCCTGCCCGTAATGGGTGGTCATGCCGCCGAACGGGCGCTGGTAGATGCGGCCATCCTCGGTGCGCGAGAACGGCACGCCCTGGTGCTCGAGCTCGATCACTGCGGGGATCGCCTCGCGGCACATGTACTCGATGGCGTCCTGGTCGCCCAGCCAGTCCGAGCCCTTGATGGTGTCGTAGAAGTGGAAGCGCCAGTCGTCCTCGCCCATGTTGGCGAGCGCGGCCGAGATGCCGCCCTGCGCCGCCACGGTGTGCGAACGGGTCGGGAACACCTTGGTGATGCAGGCGGTCTTCAGGCCCTTCTGGGCTAGGCCGAAGGTGGCGCGCAGGCCGGCACCGCCGGCGCCGACCACGACCATGTCGTATTTGTGTTCGGTGATCTTGTAGTCGGTCATGGTGCTCAGGCCGTCATGGCGATGCGGGCGATGGCGTAGATGGCGCTCAATACGCCGACCAGGCTACCCAGGATGAGGAGGATGCGCAGCGCCAGGTGCATCGCGCGGTCGTGGACGTAGTCCTCGATCACCACCTGCAGGCCCAGCTTGGCGTGCCAGAACATGGCGATCGAGAACACGGTGAAGATGATCGCGTTCCACGGCTTGGCGATGATCGTGCGCAGGCCCTCGGCATCATGGCCGGTGGCGCTGGCCAGCAGGAACACGATGTAGGGGACCAGCAGGGCGAGGATCACCGCGGTCACCCGTTGCCACCAGAAGTGGCCGGTGCCCGACTTGGCCGAACCCCAGCCCTTGGCCTGGTGCAGCGGCGAACGGTATTTCGGGAACTTCACGCGGGTGCTCATGCCGCACCTCCGGACAGGGCCAGGAACCAGAGCAGGGCCGTCGAGACCACGGTCAGGGCCAGCACGGTGTAGCCGGATGCATAGGCCTGCGGGATGCTGAAGCCGAAGCCGGCATCCCACGCCAGGTGGCGGATGCCGTTAAACAGGTGGTACATCAGCGCCAGCGAGATCAGGAACAGGCCGATCTTGCCGAGCAGCGACCCGGTCACTGCCGCTGCGCATTCGGCGTAATTGCCGCCCAGCGCCATCGACATGATCCACCAGGAGAAGCCGAACGCCGCGATCGCCAGCACCACGCCGCTGGCGCGATGCATCAACGACATCACCGAGGTGATCTGGAAGCGGTAGGTCTGCCCCAGCATGAACGGGGACAAGGGTCGGTCGTGTTTCGCCATGGGGTGGCGGCCTCCGGGCTGTGCGGTCGCACCGACCGCGTGGCGGTCAGAAATCGATGCAGCGTCCGTTCTTTTCCCAATCCCCGTAGCGGGTCGGCTCCGGGCCCTCGCGGCCACCGATTTCAGGAGGCAGCTCGGATTTGGCGGGAAGCGGGGCCTGCGGCGCGTCCTTGCGGGATGCGTCGTCGGTCTTCGCTTCGGCGTGGCCTAAGATGGGACTGTTCACGATTCATTAGTTTACGGCGCTGCAGCAATGTCCGACAACCCGACCGAAATCGAAGCCGCGGGCTTCGCCCTGCCCGGCCACCGCGTCCTTGAGGCCAGCGGCCCAGATGCGCCGCGCTTCCTGCAGGCGCAGCTGATGAATGACGTCGCCGCACTGACCGACGGCCAATGGCAATGGAATGGCTGGCTCAACCCGAAAGGCCGGTTGATCGCGCTGTTTGCCCTGCTTCGGCGCGAAACCGGGACCTTCTGGCTGCTGTTGCCGGACGCCGACCCGGCCGCGCTGGCCGACCAGCTGCGTCGTTACCTGTTCCGCGCCAAACTCAGCCTTGACCTGCGCGATGACCTGGTCACCGAGGCCTTCTGGTCCGCCCCGCCGATCGCTAGCGCCTCGCCCAGCCATGCCGCAACAGACGGAGGCTCGACACTGCTCGACTGGTCAGGCGATGCGCTGCAGCGACATCTTCGGATCGGGCCTTCGACCCCCACCCAGCCGCGGATCGACCGGGCTGGCGCGGAAGCGTGGAAAGCCGCCGATCTGCGCCACGGCCTGCCGCGGCTGTCGGCGGCCCAGTCCGAAGGCTGGACGCCGCAGCAGCTGGCACTGGGGCGGCTCAAGGCCTACAGCGTCAGGAAGGGCTGCTATCCCGGCCAGGAAATCGTCGCCCGAACCCACTTCCTCGGCGAAGCCAAGCGTGCGCTGCAGACAGCGGAATGCGAGGCGTCGGTGGAAGAAGGGGCGATCGTCAGCGATACGGAGGGTGCCGCGCTCGGAGAGGTTGTCGCCGTCACCGGAACGCTGGCGGCCTGGGTGGGCAGCGTGACCGCACCCGATGCATCCGTCAGGATGGGCAGCGTGCCGGCCCGGGTCACGGCGTGGCAACCCGGGCTGGCGCGCTGAGTCTCAGCCCTTGCGGTGGGCTTCGACCCACTTCAGGAAGGCATCGGTGAAGTCGCCACCGACGAACTTGGTGGTGCCTTCGTCCAGTGCGCCATCCATGCCGGTCTGCACGTAGGCCTCAGGCTGGTGCAGCACGCGCATGTCGAGGTAGGAGAGGACGTTGCGAAGATGCTGCTGCGCCATCGCGGTGCCGATCTTGCCGATTGATGCGCCGATCACGCCCGCCGGCTTCCCGGCGAAGCTGTTCTTTCCCCACGGCCGCGAGGCGATGTCGATGGCGTTCTTCAGCACGCCCGGCACCGACCGGTTGTATTCCGGGGTCACGAACAGGACCGCATCCGCGGCGGCGATGTCGTCCTTCAACCGCTGCCAGTTTGCCGGCCAGTCGGCCTCGAAGTCCTGGTTGTAGAGGCCAAGGTCACCGATCTCGAGGAACTTGAAGCTGGCGCGGTCACCTGCTGCGGCGACGATGGCCTCCGCCAGCTTGCGGTTGATCGACTCCTTGCGCAGGCTGCCGACGATGACGGCGATGCTCGGGGTGTTGGACATGGGCGACTCCGTTGGGTTGGGTCGCCATTCTTGCCCCTTTCGCCGCAAGGCGGCGTCACGCGGCGCATTTGCCCGCGCGACACGGTGTTGCGCGAGTGGAACGCGGCGAATCCCGGCTCAGGCGAGGCGGGTCGCCGCCTCGACGATATCCTCGTCCTTCGGGATCACCAGGAACGCCGCGCCGGCCAACGGCGTATAGGTGTCCGCACCGACCACGCGCTGAAGCGGCTTGCCGCCCTGCCCGGCCTCGGTGACCGCGGTGATGATGCCTTCGCCGATGCCGGCGCTGAAGCGGCCTTCGTCCACCACCAGGATTCGCGCGCATTCCGCCGCGTGCTTGGCGATCGCCGCATGGTTCAACGGCACCAGCCAGCGCAGGTCGACCACGCGCACCTTCCAGCCATGCAGCCGTTCGATCTCGCGCGCCGCGCGCAGGCTCATCGGCACGCCGTTGCCGTACGTGAAGATGACGCAATCGCCGGCGTCGGGCGCATAGACCCGTTCCGCGCCGAGCACCAGCGCCTGGTCCGGCGCCGGATACTGGGTGAGCCATTGGCCGTCACCGGCCTCGTACAGGTCCTTGGTCATGTACAGGGCGATCGGTTCCAGGAACACCGTCACCCGCCCGTCGACCTTGGCCAGCGCGGCCAGCGTGCGCAGCATCATCGCGGCATCGTCGCCACGCGACGGACAGCCCACCACGATGCCCGGGATGTCGCGCAATGCGGTCACCGAGTTGTCATTGTGGAAGTGCCCGCCGAAGCCGCGCTGGTAACCGAGGCCCGCGATGCGCACGAGCATCGGGTTGGCGTACTGGTTGTTGCTGAAGAACTGCAGGCTGGCGGCCTCGCCGCGGATCTGGTCGATCGCGTTGTGCAGGTAGGCCAGGTACTGGATCTCCGGGATCGGCAGCAGGCCCATGTTGGCGAAGCCCTGCGCCATGCCGAGGATCATCGTCTCGTCCAGCAACGTGTTGAACACGCGGCGGTTGCCGAACGCTTTGTGCAAGCCACGGGTCACCGTATACACGCCGCCCTTCTGCGCCACGTCCTCACCGAACAGCAGCGTCTCCGGATACTTCGCCATCAGGTCGTGCAGCGCATTGTTGATCTGGATGGCCAGATGCCGCGGCGCCAGCTTCTCCGGCAGCTTGTCCTCCCCACCGAACACCTGTTCGCGGGTGGCGTCGAAATCCGCGCGCGTGGCCTCGGCCATCACCTTGTCCGGCGTGTACGGCGCGAGCGGCTGCATCACCTCCTCAAGGGTCTGGATGCGCGGGCGCCGGTCCGCATCCTCGGCGGCGGCGAAGCACTTCTGCCGGGTTTCCTCGTACAGCGTGAGGATTTCCATCTTCGACATCAGACCGGATTCCAGCGCGATCGCCGCGCTGCGCAGCAGCGGGTCGGTGGCCTCCACGCGGCAGAGTTCGTCGATGCTGCGCCACTC
>JAEXBT010000165.1 GCA_023393895.1 Pseudomonadota bacterium | reverse complement strand
GTGGCATCGCCGAGATGTCCGAGCTGCCCAGCGACGTGCGTGACGTCACCGATCCGCTGGATGCGGTCGGCAACACCACCAAGGCGGTGACCAAGGGTTATGCGATCGGTTCGGCCGCACTGGCGGCTCTGGTGCTGTTCGCCGACTACACCCACAACCTGAGTGCCGCGCACGGCGGTCGCGTGTTCGCCTTCGACCTCAGTGACCACCGGGTGATCATTGGCCTGCTGATCGGCGGCCTGATCCCCTACCTGTTCGGCGCGATGGCGATGGAAGCCGTCGGCCGCGCCGCCGGCAGCGTGGTGGAGGAAGTCCGCCGCCAGTTCCGCGAGATCAAGGGCATCATGACCGGCGAAGGCAAGCCGCAGTACGACAAGGCCGTGGACATGCTGACCCGGTCGGCGATCAAGGAAATGATCGTGCCCTCGCTGCTGCCGGTGGTGGTGCCGGTCATCGTCGGCCTGCTGCTGGGGCCGGAGGCGCTCGGCGTCCTGCTGATCGGCACCATCGTCACCGGCATCTTCGTGGCCATCTCGATGACTACCGGTGGCGGCGCCTGGGACAACGCCAAGAAGTACATCGAGGACGGCAACTTCGGTGGCAAGGGCTCCGAGGCGCACAAGGCCGCGGTGACCGGCGATACCGTCGGCGATCCCTACAAGGACACCGCCGGCCCGGCCATCAACCCACTGATCAAGATCATCAACATCGTCGCGCTGCTGCTGGTGCCGCTGCTGCCGGTGCGGGCGGGTGATGCCGATGCGGCTTCGGCCAACGTGCACGCTGGGCACATGGCGATGGCGGCGGGCGCCGCGGCGAGCGCCTTCGTGACCCGTGGCGATGATCGCTCCGCCGACGTGTTCTTCGCATCCGGTTCGGCGCAGCTGCCAGCCGAGGCTGGCGACGCGCTCTCGGGCGTGATCCGGACGATGCAAGCCGATGGCGGGTCGAAGGCCGTGGTCTCTGGCTTCCACGACGCTTCCGGCAATGCCGAGGTCAACGCGGAAATCTCCAAGCAGCGCGCGCAGAACGTCCGCGACGCGCTGGTGGCGGCCGGCATCGACGCGGGTCGCATCGACCTTGAAAAGCCCGCGCTGACTACCGGCAGCGGTGATCCGGCCGAGGCGCGGCGCGTGGAATTGCGGCTACGCTGATCGTCTCACCTGCCGTAACGGAAAGGCCCGCGTCCGCGCGGGCTTTTTCGTGTCGGGACTCAGGCTTTTCACACGACAGTCATGGCGCGGGCACGGCAGGTTCACGCCACGTTACCTAGGCTGAACCTCCTTCGATTCATTCCCAAGGGGGGTCACGATGACCAATGCGCCCTGGCAGGTTTCCCTGCAGAATTCGCTCGGCAGCTACCTGCCGCACCTCCTCGGCGGCCTTGCGCTGCTGCTTGTCGGCTGGCTGGTCGCGCTTGCGCTGTCGGCCGGCACCCGTCGCGGCCTGGCTGCACTGGGCACCAATCGCAGGCTGAACTCGGCCACGCCCGAGGCCTCCGACGTCGATTACGAAAAGATCGCCGCGCGACTGGTGTTCTGGTTTGTGCTGCTGCTGGCCGTGCTGGGCATGTTCAGCGTGTTCAACGTCGAAGGCGTTTCCGGCCCGCTGGCCACGCTGGCCGCGACGATCATGGCCTACCTGCCGCGGATCCTGCTGGCAGCCGGCCTCGCGCTGCTGGCCTGGATCGTCGCATCGGTGGTGCGCGGCCTGGTCAACAGGGGCCTGTCGATGACGCGTCTGGACGAGCGCCTGTCCGAAGACGCGGACATGCCGCCGGTGTCGGCGAGCATGGGCAACGTCGCCTACTGGCTGGTGCTGCTGCTGTTCCTCCCGGCGATCGTCGGGGTGCTGCAGATCGAGGGCCTGATGGGTCCGCTCAACACCATGACCGGCGACATGATGTCGATGCTGCCCAACCTGTTCGTCGCGATCGTGATCGGCGTGGTGGGCTGGGTGATCGCCAAGGTGGTGCGCGGGCTGGTCAGCAACCTGCTGGCGTCCACCGGCATCGACCGCTTCTCCGCGCGCAACGAGGACACCCGCGACCTGCAGCTCTCGCGGCTGGGCGGCACGCTGGCCTTCATCCTGGTCTTCGTGCCGGCGCTGATCGCGGCGCTTGACGCGCTGCGGATCACCGCGATCTCCGCGCCACTCACCCACATGCTGGACATCATGGTGTCCTCGATCCCGGGCATCCTGGCCGCCGCCGCCATCCTGCTGCTGGCGTGGTTCATCGGCCGCTTCGTCGCCGGGCTGGTGGCCAACCTGCTGTCGAACCTGGGACTGGATCGCCTGCCCGAGCGCCTCGGTTTGGGCCATGCGTTCACCGCACCGGCCGTGCCCGTCCATCGTGACGACGCGACGATCGCCCGGACCGTCACCGAGCTGCCGCCCGCTGCCACCGAACCGGTTGCCGTGGCCGCAGACCCGGCGGCACCGGCACTGACCGACGCTCGCCCGGCCGGCTCGCTGTCCGGCTTCGTGGGCAAGGTCGCGCTGTTCTTCATCATGCTGTTCGCCACCGTGGAAGCGGCCGATCTGGTCGGGTTCACCGGCGTGCGCGACCTGCTGGCCACCTTCATCGCCTTCGGCGCGGACATCCTGCTCGGCCTGGTGATCTTCGTTGTCGGCTACTGGCTGGCCAACCTGGCCGCCGAGGCCATCCAGCGCGCCAACCCCGGCAACGCGGTAGGCCTGTCGCGGATCGCGCGCGTGGCCATCCTCGGCCTGGTGATCGCGATGGGCCTGCGGGCGATGGGCATCGCCGATGACATCGTCAACCTGGCCTTCGCGCTGGTGCTGGGCGCTGTCGCGGTCGCGGTGGCGCTGGCCTTCGGGCTGGGCGGGCGCGATGCCGCCGGCCGCGTGGCCGAGCGCTGGTCGCAGCGCTACCTCTCGCGCGACAACGACCCGCCGGGGCCGGTTGTCTGAGCGCGAAGGCAACCCTGCATGAGAGCGGCGGCCTGCGGGCCGCCGCTTGCTTTGTGCGCCAGGAAACGAGGCAGTGGCCGCAGCGCCTCGATGTCGCGGTGCAGCATTCGGCGTTAGAATGCGCGGATTCCCCTGATCCGGAGACGCCCCATGGGCCTCGACCTCGTTGCCACCGGCAAGAATCCCCCCGACGAAATCAACGTCATCATCGAGATCCAGAAGGATTCAGAGCCGGTGAAGTACGAGGTGGACAAGGAGTCGGGGGCGATCTTCGTCGACCGCATCCTTTCCACGCCGATGCGCTATCCGTGCAACTACGGCTATGTCCCGCACACGCTGTGCGACGACGGCGACCCGGCCGACGTGCTGGTGATCCTGCCGCTGCCGCTGGTGCCGGGTTCGGTGATCCGCTGCCGCCCGGTCGGCGTGCTGAAGATGACCGACGAGGCCGGCGGCGACGAGAAGGTGCTGGCCGTGCCGGTCGAGAAGGTCTTCGCCGGCTACGCCCACATCCGCGACATCGAGCAGGTCAGCGCGCACTGGCTGGAGCGCATCGGCCACTTCTTCGAGCACTACAAGGATCTGGAGAAGGAGAAGTGGGTCCGCCTGGCGGGCTGGGGCAACGCCGCCGAAGCCAAGGCGATCCTGGTCGATGCGATCAAGCGTTTCAACGCGGTGCCGGAAGCCGAGAAGCCGAACTTCTGATCCGGCGACGGGCCGCGCAGATGCAAGAAGCCCCGCCATTGGCGGGGCTTTCCGTTGCAGCCGGGAAACCGGCGGTGGTTCAGCGCGCCAGCGGCAGGGGCTGCCCGCTTCCGGCCTGGTACGGATAGTTGGCGAAGATCGCCGCGACCGACTGGTCGATGTCGGCCGCCCGCTCCTCCGGGTTGCGGCGGACGATGCGACCGATCGCGTCGCCGGTCCAGACCAGCCGGTTCTTCGCCGAATCGACCAGATCCACGGTCAGCGTGCCCTCGGTGTAGCGGGAAACACGTGCCTCGTCATACCAGACCGGCACCGCGACGTAGCTGCGGGCGCGATAGCTGTACAGCCAGGCGATATCCGAACGCGGCATGGAGTAGACATCGCTGCGCTCCTGCACCACGCCTTGGAAGTTCACCTTCAGGTCGGGCGAGGTGGCGTCGTAGCGGTAGCCGCGCGCTTCCATCTCGCGCTGCACGTTGGCCTTGATCCGTTCGCTGATCCAGCTGGAATAGCCCGACTGTTCCATCGCGATGGGCGTGTACCAGCCCCAGGTACGGTACTGCGCGAAGTTCGCGGCAGGGTCATAGTCGGTCCGTACGCGCGGACCGGTAGCGCAAGCCGCGAGCGCGACGGCCGCGACGATCGCCACCAGCCAGGGCCGGACCATGTTGCGGAGTTGCTTGTTCATGGGTCATCCCCTCCTTCGATTGGGGCCAGTGTAGGAAGCCCGAGTTCAACCCTGCTTGAAGAACGCCGGGGATCGCGTACGGCGTTGCCACGCGTTCACGGTCGTGATGCCGGCTGCAGCATCCCGGCCAGCCGCGCCACCACGATGGCGAGGTACATCACTCCGTTCCATTGCTGCAGCAGCATGAGCGTGCGCGCGTGTGGCGTTCTCGGGATGATGTCGGACAGGCCGGTGGCGGAGAAGTTGGTGCCCGACAGGAACACCAGCTCCATCCAGCGGCGCAGGGAGTCCGGCTCCGCGCCGGACGCGAGGAACGCACCGGGCTGTACCAGCTGCAATGCCATGAACAGCCAAGCATAGGCCTCGACGAACAGCATGAAGGTCGCGCCGGCCGCCCACATCTCGTCGACCGTGGTCTGGTCGTCCTGCATCATGTAGGCGATCAGCGCCCACGCCGAATAGAAGTAGGCCGCGGCATAGCCGAGTGCACCGGCTACGCCCACCGCGACCGAGCCGTTGCTGAGATGCACCTGCCACAGGGCCACGCCCATCACCGCGAACAACCCGGCAACCCAAGCCTTGCGCGGCGAACGGTCCACCATCCGTACGGCCATCGCCAGCACGCCGACGCTGAGCAACGTGGCAAACAGATGGCCGGCACGACTGCCGGCCGCGAACGGATCCAGTGCCAGCGCCTGCGCCACCAGCAACGCAGCCGAGGGCGAACGCTTCAGGCCGGCGACCAGGGGCAGGAGCGGCTTCATGCGTGCAGGGTATCGCGCAACGCGCTCATTCGGCGTGGTAGACCTGCCCGCCGCCTTCACGGAACTCGGCGGACTTCGCCTCCATCCCCGCCTTGAGTGCGTCCTCTGCGCTGATGCCCTGCTCGGCGGCGTAGTCGCGCACGTCCTGGGTGATTTTCATGCTGCAGAAGTGCGGCCCGCACATCGAGCAGAAGTGGGCCTGCTTGTGCGCCTCCTTCGGCATCGTCTCGTCGT
>JAEXBT010000219.1 GCA_023393895.1 Pseudomonadota bacterium | reverse complement strand
TGGCGCTCCCGCATCGCCGCGGGGCGCCGCGTGGCCGACCATGGCCATGCGCTCGAGGTGGAGGGTGGACAGGTCGGTGCGCCCGCGCCCGCCGCGCAAGGGCAGGGCACCACTGTGGAAGTGCGTGATCTGTTCTTCAACACGCCGGCGCGGCGCAAGTTCCTGCGTGCCGAACGCACCGAGCTGGGGCATATCGAGGAGTGGCTGCGGCAACTGGCGCTGGCGCGGCCTGATGTCGAACTGCGGCTCACCCACAACGGCAAGCCGCTGCGCCGCTACCGCGGCGGCACCGATGCGCTGATCGCCGACGACCGCCTGCTGCAGACGCTGGGCGAAGGCTTCACCCGCGCGGCGATCGCCATCGACCACGAGGCCGCCGGCCTGCGGCTGTCGGGCTGGATCGCGCAGCCGGCCTACAACCGGCCGAGCGCCGACCAGCAGTACTTCTACGTCAATGGCCGTGCGGTGCGCGACCGCAGCGTCGCCCACGCGGTGAAGCTGGCCTATGCCGACGTGCTTTTCCACGGCCGCCAGCCGGCCTACGTACTGTTGCTCGAACTCGATCCGCGCCGCGTGGATGTCAACGTGCATCCGGCCAAGCACGAGGTGCGTTTCCGCGAAGCGCGACTGATCCATGATTTCGTGCATCGCACGCTGAAGGAAGCATTGGCGGAGACGCGTGCGGGCAACATGCCCTATGCAGCGGGCGATGCAATGCCAGCGGGGCCGATCCCGCCATCCGTTGCCGGGGATCCGCTTGTGTTCGATCGCTACCCGCGGCCACAGTCGCCACTTGGCCTTCGCGCCGCCGAAGCACCCGCGCACTATGCCGCGCTGTACGGCGATGCGGCACCGGTACAGGCGTTCGACGACGGTACGGCTACGCGCCCGGCGTTGCCCGAAGACGGTGAAATCCCGCCGCTCGGATTCGCCATCGCCCAGCTGCACGGCATCCACATCCTCGCGGAGAACGCCGAGGGCCTGGTCGTCGTCGACATGCATGCGGCGCATGAACGCATCAACTACGAGAAGCTCAAGGCGGCCTTCGATGGCGAGGGCCTGCGCCTGCAGCCGCTGCTGGTGCCGCAGTCGATCGCCGTTTCGATGCGCGAGGCCGAGCTGGTCGAGCGCGAGGGCGAGGCGCTGCATCGCCTCGGCTTCGACCTGGTGCGCAGTGGCGAGCAGTCCCTGCTGTTGCGTGCGGTGCCCGCATTGCTGGCCCAAGGCGACATCGAAGCGCTGGTGCGGGACGTGCTGGCCGACCTCGTCGAACATGGCCACAGTCCGCGCGTGGCCGAAGCCCGCGACGGGCTGCTCGCTACCATGGCCTGTCACGGCAGCGTGCGCGCCAACCGCCGGCTCACCCTGCCGGAGATGAACGCCCTGCTGCGCGAGATGGAAGCCACCGAGCGGTCGGCGCAATGCAACCACGGGCGGCCCACCTGGACGCGTTTCAGTCTCGCTGACATCGACCGCTGGTTCCTGCGCGGCCGCTGACGCCGCGTCATCGGTGCCGCCCGCCTAGAATGGACGCATCACCTGTCGAGGACATCGCATGTCCAAGTCGCTTGCATTTTTGCTCGTCCTGTTGCTTGCCAGTTCAGGTCTGCATGCCCGGCCAGCGGGTGCGGACGCGCCGCCCGTCCCCCTGCTGTGGAAGGCCTGTGATGCCGACAACTGCCTTTATCTGCTCGGTGCATTCCACGTGTTGAAGGAAAGCGACTATCCGCTTTCCGGGGATGTGGATGCCGCCTTCGCGGACGCCGAGCAGCTGGTATTCGAGATTCCGCCGCAGGAGCTCGATTCGCCGGGGCTGCAACAGCAGATGATGCTGGCGGCGATCCGCCGCGATGGCAGCCAGCTCAGGGACGAACTCGACGCCGCGCAGAACGCCCGGCTGGATGCGTGGCTGGATGGCAATGCATCTGCACTCTCCCGGCAGGGCATAGCGCCGGCGATGTTCCAAGTGTTCAAGCCATGGTTCGCCGCGTTGCTGATTTCGATGACGGACATGCAGCAGATGGGCATGCAGCCTGAGCTTGGCCTGGATCGCCACTTCATGGTGCGTGCGAACGCGGCGGGCAAACCCGTGTCGGGTCTTGAAACCGGCGCCGGACAGGTCGCATTGCTGGCCGGAATGACGCCCGGGGAGCAGCGCGAGATGCTGGATGACGCGCTGGATGCCCATGCCAGCGGTGGCGTGGAATCGAGACGGCTGCATGAAGCGTGGCGGCGCGGAGACGTCGACGCGATGATCAGCGGATCCATCATCGAGATGAAGCGCGAGCATCCACGGCTCTACCAGGTGATCAATGTCGATCGCAACGATGCCTGGCTGCCGCAGCTCGAGCGGCGGCTGAAAGCCGCTGGCACTGACGACCATCTGGTCGTGGTCGGCGCCATGCATCTGCTGGGGGCCGATGGCGTGGTCGAGAAGCTGCGCGCGAAGGGCTACGCGGTCAGCCGCATATGCTCGGCCTGCGGGATCACGACCGGAAAGTGAGGGTCACGGTGTAACGGGCTGCATCACGATGCAGTCCACCGGGCAGGGCGGCAGGCACAGTTCGCAGCCCGTGCACAGCGGCGCGATGACCGTATGCATGAGTTTGGACGCACCGATGATGGCGTCGACCGGGCAGGCCTGGATGCACTTGGTGCAGCCGATGCAGTCATCCTCCACGATCAGCGCGACGATGCCCGGGCGGTGCTCGCCGCGGCTGCGGTCGTAGGGCAGGTCGGGCACGTTGAGCAAGCGCGCCAGGGCGCGTGCACCGGCATCGCCACCCGGCGGGCAGTGGTCGATGCCGGCCTCGCCTCGCGCCAGCGCCTCGGCGTAAGGACGGCAGCCCTCGAAACCGCACTGTCCGCACTGGGTCTGCGGCAGCAGGCGGTCGATGCGCTCCACCAGCTCCGCGGAATCCCGGGCGGCGCGCGGCTCCATCTCGAAGTGGATAGGGTACGGCCTCAGCGCACCGGCATGCCGGGCTGCGCAGCGGCGTCGGCATCAAGCAGCGCCAACGCACCGCCATCGAAACCGGCCGAAAGGATCATCCCTTCGCTCATGCCGAAACGCATCTTGCGCGGCGCGAGGTTGGCGATGAACACGACATTGCGCCCGACCAGTTTCTCGGGCTCGCTGTAGCTGGCGCGGATGCCGGAGAAGATCTGCCGGCGGCCGAGCTCGCCCGCGTCCAGCTCGAAACGCAGCAGCTTGTCGGAGCCTTCGACGAACTTGCACGCAAGTACCCTGCCGATGCGCAGGTCGAGCTTGGCGAAATCCTCGATGCCGATATACGCCGCATCATCAGCCTGTGCGGCCGGCGTGGGCGTGGTCGCGGCAGCCTTGCCGGGAGTGACGGCTTTGTCGGCGGGTTTCAGGGTGTCCTTGCTGGCTTCGGTCATGGCTTCGATGTGCTTGGGGTCGATGCGGGTGAACAGCGGCTGGTAGGGCTGGATGCGGTGTGCGAGCAGCGGTGCATCGGCATCCTCCCAGCGCGCGAGCGGCGCGCCGAGGAAGTCCTCGATGCGCGATGCGGTGGCGGGCAGCACCGGCGCCAGCGCGAGGGCCAGCACGCGGAACAGGTTCAGGCCCTGCGTGCACACGCCCTGCAGCTCGGCATCCGCGCCTTCCCGCTTGGCGATCACCCAGGGCTTGCGCTCGTCGATGTACTTGTTTGCCTCATCGGCCAGCGCCATGATCAGGCGCAACGCCTGCGCGGCGTCGTTGGCGGCATAGGCGGCGCGGATCGCCGGCAGCCGTTCCACGAACGCGGCATGCATTGCCGGCTCCGGAAGCGCATCCGCCAGCATGCCGCCGAAGCGCTTCTCGATGAAACCGGCGCAACGGCTCGCGAGGTTCACGAACTTGCCGACGATGTCGCTGTTCACCCGGCTGACGAAGTCGGCGAGGTTGAGGTCGACATCATCCACGCCGCCCGAGGTCTTGGCCGCGAAGTAATAGCGCAGCGCCTCGGGATTGAGGCCGGCGTCGAGGAAGGTGCGCGCCATCACGAAGGTACCGCGCGACTTCGACATCTTGGCGCCGTCCACGGTCAGGTAGCCGTTGACGTGCAGGCGCGTGGGCGTGCGATGGCCGGAGCCGTGCAGCACGGCCGGCCAGAACAGGCCGTGGAAATTGACGATGTCCTTGCCGATGAAATGATGGAGTTCGGCTTCCGAACCGGCACCGAGGAAGGCGTGGAAATCGAGGCCACGCGCATCGCACAACGCCTGGAAACTCGACAGGTAGCCGATCGGTGCATCCAGCCAGACGTAGAAGAACTTGCTGGGCGCCCCCGGAATCCCGAAACCGAAATAGGGGGCGTCGCGCGAGATGTCCCACGGGCGCAGGCCGCCCTCGCCATCCAGCCATTCGCCGAGCTTGGCCTTGACCCCGGGCACCGCGACATCGCCCGCCAGCCATTCGCGAAGGAAGTCCTCGAACTGCCCCAGCTCGAAGAAGTGATGCTCCGAATCGCGCAGCACCGGCGTGGCGCCAGACACCACCGATTTCGGGTCCTTCAATTCGGTCGGGGCATAGGCGGCGCCGCAGTGTTCGCAGTTGTCGCCATACTGGTCCGGCGTACCACAGTTGGGGCAGGTGCCCTTGACGTAGCGGTCGGGCAGGAACATGCCGCGCTCGGGGTCGTACAGCTGCGACACCGTGCGCTTGCCGATGTGGCCACGCGCGTCCAGCGCCGCGTAGATGGCTTCGGTCAGCGCCCGGTTGCGCGGCGAATGGGTCGAGTCGTAATGATCGAAGGCGACATGAAATGCGGCGAAGTCGCGCTCATGCGAGGCCTGGACGCCGGCGATGAAGGCTTCCGGGGTGACTCCAGCCTTTTCCGCGGCCAGCATGATCGGCGTGCCATGGGTGTCGTCGGCGCAGACGAAATGCGTGGTCGCGCCCGCCATCCGCCGCGCGCGTACCCAGATGTCGGCCTGGATGTAGCCGACCAGGTGTCCAAGGTGCAATGGCCCGTTCGCATAGGGAAGCGCGGTGGTGACAAGGGCGGGGCGATGCGACATGCGGGCAGTGCTGCGAAGACGGGCTGGCGATTATCGCATGTGCACTCCGGCGTCCCAACAAAAAAGCCCGGTTTCCCGGGCCTTCTCGGAACAACACCAGCGGCCTCAGTCGCGGACCCAAGTCTGCTCGCGGCAGATGAAGGCCACGCAGCCGGACATGCCGAGCTTCTTGCCGCCATCCTTCAATTCCAGCTTGGACTTGTAAGTCTTGCCCTTGGCAGGATCGAGCACGGTGCCACCGGCCCACTTGCCGGTGCCGTCCGGCTTGAGGCCCCAGAGGATGGTCAGGCCCTTGATTGGCTTGCCCTTGTTGGCGCCACTGCACTTGTCGCAGGTGGGGTTGGGGCCCCGGTCGGACTGCAGCACCTCAATCACGCGACCCTGCAGGGTGCCGTTGCTGGCCTGGGTGATCTCGACGATCGACTTGACCTTGCCGGTTTCGTCATCGATGGTCTTCCACTTGCCGACCGGCGACTGCTGCGCCAGTGCCAGCATGGGCATGGCGGCAAGGCCGAGGGCGAGTACGAACAACGTCTTGCGCATGTGTATCTCCTGATGATGGGCTCCCCCGGTGGCCATGCCATCGGATGCCGCAGTTATATCCCATTCGGCACCGCATCTTGAAAGCTGCGATGCAGCAATTAAGCGGGGATTGTGCGGGTGATGCCGGGGGTTCAGCCGTAGTCGCTCTCCCCTCAGGGCTCATGCCGGAATGTTTTGGAGGAGAATCGTTACCGGGTTCCGCACTGCCGGTGCCCAGTTCTTCCTCCACGAGAATCGATTTAATGAACATCCCGCTTCCCCCGCACGCAGTTCAGCGCGACCTCCCATTGCATTCCCACATCCGCAACGTGATCGTGGTTGGCTCAGGCAAGGGCGGGGTCGGGAAGTCCACCACCGCGGTCAACCTGGCCGCCGCGCTGACGCAGGAAGGCCTGCGCGTGGGGGTGCTTGATGCAGACATCTATGGACCGAGCATCCCGATGATGCTGGGGGTGTCGGGCAAGCCGGACAGCCCGGACGGCAAGACGATCGAGCCCAAGCGCTCGCACGGCCTTGAGTCGATGTCGATCGGCCTGCTGGTGGACCAGGATACGCCTATGATCTGGCGCGGCCCGATGGTGACGTCCGCTCTGACACAACTGTTCAACGATACGCGCTGGGGTGACCTCGACATCCTCGTTGTCGACCTGCCGCCGGGCACCGGCGACATCCAGCTGACCCTGGCGCAGAAGATCCCGGTCGCCGGCGCGGTGATCATCACCACACCACAGGACATCGCCACGCTGGATGCGAAGAAGGCCTTGAAGATGTTCGAGAAGGTCGAAGTGCCGGTGCTCGGGCTGATCGAGAACATGGCGGTGCATACCTGTTCGCAATGCGGGCATGCCGAACACGTGTTCGGCGAGGGCGGTGGCGAGCGCATGGCTGCGCAGTACGGGGTGCCGATGCTGGGCGCGCTGCCGCTCGACATCCGCATCCGCGAACGCGGCGATGCCGGCACGCCGGTGGTGCTGGCCGAACCCGATTCCGCGGCGGCGGCCGCCTACCGCGAGGCGGCGCGGCGCCTCCTCGATGAGCTGGCGAAGCGCCCGCGCGCGCCGATGCCGATTTCGGCCACGCTGGTCTGAGCGCCTTACAATCGCGCTTTCGCCCCGCGCCCTGGAGAGTCGATGAGCATCAAGAGCGACCGCTGGATCCGTCGCATGGCCGAGCAGCACGGCATGATCGAGCCGTTCGAGCCGGGACAGGTCAAGCACGCCAACGGCGAGCGCATCGTCAGCTATGGCACCTCCAGCTACGGCTATGACGTGCGCTGTGCGCGCGAGTTCAAGATCTTCACCAACATCAACTCGACGATCGTCGATCCGAAGCACTTCGATCCTGACAGCTTCGTGGATGTGGATTCGGACGTCTGCATCATCCCGCCCAACTCCTTCGCGTTGGCTCGCACGGTGGAGTACTTCCGCATCCCGCGCGACACGCTGGTGGTCTGCCTCGGCAAGAGTACCTACGCGCGCTGCGGGATCATCGTCAACGTGACCCCGCTCGAACCCGAATGGGAAGGGCACGTGACGCTCGAGTTCTCCAATACCACGCCGTTGCCTGCGCGCATCTACGCCAACGAGGGCGTTGCGCAGATGCTGTTCTTCCAGTCCGATGCCGATGACGTCTGCGAGACCTCGTACCGGGATCGGGGTGGCAAGTACCAGGGCCAGACCGGCGTCACCCTGCCGAGGACCTGAGGCGCAGCATGGACCCCACCAACGTCGGGCGCAGTTTCCGCGAGAGCCGCTGGCGCTACAGCCAGTTCGTGGTGTTCGGGCTGCTCGTGGCCGGTCTGGTCGGCTGGCTGAGCCCGCTGGGCTGGCCGCTGTCGTTCGCGATCGGGGCGGCTGCCGGGCTCGGGCTTTGGCTTGTCGAGAAGCGACGTGGCGTTCTGTAGCGCGCTCGGTGTCAGCGGCGTTCGTAGGTGACGAAGAAGCCCTGCAGATCACCGTTCTCGATGTAGGGCTCCACGCTCACCACCCTGTAGCCCTGCGCATAGAAGGCGCGATGGGCGGCACTCAGGCTGTTGGCGGCGCCCTGGTTGCGGAAGCCCCACGTCGCATCGACCCAGATCGTGACCGCGGGGATGTTCTGCTGCGCAGCCTCGGCCGCCGCCTTCTCCGGTGACTTGCCGAACAGGCGCGCCTGCGCGGGCGTGGCGAGGCACAGGCTCAATACCAGGGCGGCGAACAACGCTTTCATTGCGGGGACTCCTCGAAGGCGAAGGCGGGCAGGGCAGCGCGCAGGCGTTCGATCAATGCGTCGCGCGCCTCGGCATCGCGGGGGATGGCCGGATGCACCCCCCACACCGGCTTCGGCCACGCATCATCATTGCCGAAGCGGGCGATGACATGCACGTGCAGTTGCTCGACCACGTTGCCGAGCGCGGCGACGTTGAGCTTGTCCGGCGACAGCACGGTACGCAGGCTTTCGGCCGCGGCATCGGTTTCCTTGCGCAACTGGACCCGTGAGCTTTCATCCAGGTCGATCAGTTCGCGCGCGCCGGCCACGCGCGGCACCAGCACCAGCCACGGATAGCGGGCGTCGTCCATCAGCAGGACATCACACAGCGGCCACTTGGCCAGCGGGTGGGTATCCGCGGCCAGGCGCGGGTCCATCTTGAAATCGTTGGTCATGCGAGGGCATCTCCCAGGAAGTCGAGGCTGCGCTGCCAGGCGACCGCGGCAGCCTCGGGCGCGTGATGGCTCGGATCGATGTCACGGTTGAACGCGTGGCCAGCGCCTTCGTAAACGTGGATTTCGGCCTCGGGGTAGGCCTGGCGATGGCGTTCGATGTCTTCGCGCGGGATCGAGGCATCCTCGGCGCCGAAGTGGAACAGCATCGGTGCCTGCAGAGGTTCGTGCAGGAACGGGACGCTGCGGGCGCCGTAGTAGCTGACCGCCGGCAGGCCGAGCCGGGTGTTGGCGAGCAGGGCCACGCTTCCGCCCCAGCAGAAGCCGATGACAGCGTTCTCATGGCCGGCTTCGCGTAGCCACTGGGCGGCACTGCGAAGGATCTCCACCGCGGCCTCGAAGCCGAGCTCGCCTGCGAGTGCGCGGCCGCGCGCCATGCCCGCCTTGTCGTAGTCCAGCTCCACGCCCGCCTCAACGGGGTCGAACATCGCCGGTGCCAGCGCGAGGAAACCGGCATCGGCCAGCCGCCGGGCGACATCGCGGACGTGCGCGTTGGCACCGAAGATCTCCTGCACCACGATGACCGCCCCGAGTGGCTCGCGCGCGGGCGCGACGTGCCACGCGGCGACATCGCCATGCGGCGTGTGCAGCTGGATCCAGTGGGCCATCGTCGCCTCCTCGTGCAGGTCAGGGGATTCTACGGCCCCAATGTCGCGGCCCCGTATAATCCGCGGCCTATCCCCGGCGGTTCCGTGATGTCCCAAGCCCAGCCCAAGGTCGGTTTCGTCAGCCTCGGTTGCCCGAAGGCGCTGGTCGATTCCGAACGCATCCTCACCCAGCTGAAGGTGGAAGGCTACGACCTGGTGCCGAGCTACGAC
>JAEXBT010000153.1 GCA_023393895.1 Pseudomonadota bacterium | reverse complement strand
GCCCGTTCTTGCCGGCCATGTCGAGCAACTGCTTGCGGGTGAGCTCAAGGCCGGTGCGCAGCGGATCGCCCTCGGCGGCGCTGGCAAGACCGGCCTCGATGCTGTCGAACACCGGCAGCAGGTCGGCGAGCAGCTTCTCGTTGGCGAACTTGCGCGCCATCTCGATGTCGCGGGCAAGTCGCTTGCGCTGGTTCTCGAGGTCGGCACGCTCGATCAGCGACTGCGCCTTGAGCTGCTCGATCTCGGCCTTCAGCACCTCGATCTCGTCGAGTTCGGGATCGAGCGGTGCGCCGTCCTGCGGGTCGAAGTCGGTTTCGGTGGTCATCGGGGAAACATCCGTGCGGTGCGATACCCCGGACGTGAGGCCGCATCGCGCGGCTTTCAAGGCTTGCTGGTGCGCCGGCTCAACGCTGCGCGGCCATCGCCTCGCCAACCGCCTGCGCGGTCGCCTGCACCACCGGGATCACCCGCTCGTAGGCCATTCGGGTCGGGCCGATCACCCCGAGCACGCCCAGCACCTCGCCTTCGCGCCCGTACGGGGCGGCGACCAGGGTGACGTCCTCCAGCGGCGCGATCCCCGTTTCCTCGCCGATGAAGATCTGCACGCCCTGGGCATGCAGGGTGCGCTCGAGCAGCTGCAGGATGTCGCGCTTGCGGGCGAAGGCCTCGAACAGCTCGCGCAGCCGCTCCACGTCGCTGATCGCCTGCCCGCCCATCAGCCGCGTCTGCCCCGCGACCAGCAGCTCCTCGGTCTGCTCGGCCGGAGCCAGCGCCTGCTCGGCCAGGACCACCGCCCGGGTCAGCAGCGCCTGCATCTCGTCGCGCGCGGCACGCAATTCGGCCACCAGCTGGCGACGGATCTGTGGCAACGGCAGGCCGGCGAAATGGCTGTTGAGGTAGTTGGCCACCTGTTCCAGCGCCTGCGGCTCGAACTCCTCTCGAAGCTCAAGCACGCGGTTCTGCACGCTGCCATCGTGCAACACCAGGATCGCGAGCACCCGCTGCGGCTCCAGCATCACGAAATCGATGTAGCGGAAAGCCAGCGTCTCCGGCCGTGGCGCCGCCACCACGCCCACGAACCGGCTCATCGCCGAGAGCAGTTCGCTGGCGCTGCCGAGCAGCTGGCGGGTGTCGCCGGCCAGCTCGCTGCGCAGCTTCTGCAACTCGCCGGCCGGCAGTGGGCGGCATTGGAGCAGGCTGTCGACGAATACCCGGTAGCCCTGGGTGGTCGGCACCCGCCCAGCGGAGGTGTGCGGCGAGGCGAGCAGCCCGAGTTCCTCGAGGTCGGCCAGGATGTTGCGCACGGTCGCCGGGCTGACCTTGAGGCCGGCGTGCTCGGCCAGCGTCTGCGAGCCCACCGGCGCCCCGTCGCGGATATGCCGTGCGATCAGCGTGCGCAACAGCTGACGGGCGCGGGCATCCAGTGGCAAGGACTCGGTCATGACCTCGATATGGTGCCTGAAGCGGCAGGCGGCAAGCATCTCAATCCCTGCGATGCGACCCATTAAGCTATGCGCGATGCTGACCCGCCTTGCCATCGCCGACTTCGCCGTGGTGCGCGCCGCCGAACTGGAGTTCGGTCCTGGCATGACGGTGGTGTCCGGCGAAACCGGCGCCGGCAAGTCGCTGCTGGTCGACGCGATCGCCTTCCTCTGCGGCCAGCGTGCCGATGCCGGCGTGGTCCGCCACGGCGCCGAACGCGCCGAGCTCTCGGCCGAGTTCGTTCTTGCCGCCGCCCCGGCCGCACGCGCCTGGCTGCGCGAGGCCGAGATGGACGAAGGCGAGACCTGCCACCTGCGCCGCGTGCTGCGTGCAGATGGCGGTTCCAAGGCCTGGATCAACGGCCGCCTGGCGACGGCCACCCAGCTCGCCGAGCTGGCCGGCCTGCTGGTCGAGATCCACGGCCAGCACGCGCAGCAGGCCCTGCTCTCGCGCGGCGCGCAGCTTGCCCTGCTCGATGGCTACGGCCGCCACGAGCCGTTGCTCGCGGACGTTGCGAGCACGGCCGCGCAGTGGCGGGCGCTCCGCAACGAGCTGGATGATCTCGGCCGCCGCGGCGATGTTGGCGACCGCATCGAATTCCTCCGCCACCAGCTGCGCGAACTCGACGCGGAAGCGCTCGACGCGGACCACCTCGCCAGCCTTGATGCGGACCATCGACGCCAGGCCCATGCTGCCGAACTGGGGGAGGCGCTGTCGGATGCACGCCTGTGGCTGGTCGAGTCCGACGAGGCCAACGCCCTCGCCCTGCTCCACCGCGCCCGCGAGGCGATCGGCCGCGTCATCGCCCACGAACCTCGCCTGGCCGAAGTGGACGCGATGCTGGATTCGGCGGTGATCGCACTGGACGAGGCCGGCGATGCGCTCTCGCGCCTGAGCGATGACGCCGAAGCCGATCCCGGCCGCTTCGAGACCCTGGATCGCGAGCTGCAACGCCTGCACGCACTCGCGCGCAAGCACCGCGTCGGCTGGACCGAACTGGAAGCGGTGCGCACGCGGCTGCATGAGGAGCTGGGCGGGCTGGAAGGCGCCGAAGGCCGGATCGAGGCGCTGGCCGCCGCGATCACCGTGGCACGCAGCGAGTGGGACGCGGCTGCGGCCCGGCTCACCAGGGCGCGGACCAAGGCTGCGAAGACGCTCGCGACCACGACCGTGGCGATCATCCGCGAACTCGGCATGGGCGAAGCGGATTTCCGCATCGACCTCGCCGCCGAACCCGACGTCGAGCCCAACCCGCACGGCGCCGAACGCGTCGAGTTCCTGATCGCGGCCAATCCCGGCCAGCCGCCCCGCCCGCTGCGCAAGGTGGCCTCGGGCGGCGAGCTGTCGCGCATCTCGCTGGCGATCGAGGTCGCCGCGATCGGCATCGACACCGTGCCGACCATGGTGTTCGACGAAGTGGACAGCGGCATCAGCGGCGCGGTCGCCGATGTGGTCGGCCGAAAGCTGCGCGAACTGGGCGCGCGCTGCCAGGTGATGTGCGTGACCCACCTGCCGCAGGTGGCCGCGCAGGGTCACGCGCACTGGCGGGTGGCCAAGGCCAGCCGCGAGGGGGTGACGATGAGCGCGGTGGAGCGGCTGGACGATGCCGGCCGCACCGAGGAAATCGCGCGCCTGCTGGGTGGCGCGAAGGTCAGCGATGCCGCCCGCCAGGCCGCCCGCAGCCTGCTGGAATCCCCGGCCTGAGCCGGACCACCTGACTACTTCTTCCTGCGCACGTACAGGACCAGCGCATGGTCCTCGATCACGTAGCCGTGGCGCGCGGCGATCTCGCGCTGCAGCGTCTCGATCTCCGGGCTCTCGAACTCGATGATCTTGCCGGTATCCAGGTCGACCATGTGGTCGTGGTGGTCGCCTCGGTCGAGCTCATAGACCGCCTGCCCACCCTCGAAATGGTGCTTGAGCACCAGTCCGGCGGCCTCGAACTGGGTCAGCACGCGGTAGATCGTGGCCAGCCCGATGTCCTCGTTGCTCGCCAGCAATTCCTTGTAGATGTCCTCGGCGGTCAGGTGATGCGCCTTGGTTTCGGCAAGCAGCGCAAGGATGCGCACGCGCGGGTGGGTCACCTTGAGGCCGGCGTTGCGGAGGTCGTCGTTGTCCATCGGTGGGTCTGAACGCAGGCTGCGCTGGCGCGGCCCGTGCCTCCTGTCTCGTGGGCGAGCGTGTATTCTCGCTGTATTATGGCCCAACCCCACGGAAAGACCGTTCGCGCATGCGCAAGCCCCTGCTGATCCTCGCCCTGGCCGCTTCCACCGCCGGCTGCGGCATCGTCTATCGCCAGCCGATC
>JAEXBT010000151.1 GCA_023393895.1 Pseudomonadota bacterium | reverse complement strand
TTCACCGTGGCCGCCTTCCTCACCCAGGTGATGTCGGATGCCGCCACCACCGCCCTGCTCGCGCCCATCGCCATCTCGCTGGCGCAGGCGCTGCACCTGCCGATCACGCCGTTCGTGGTCTGCACGGCGCTGGGCGCGGTGGTCGCCTTCCTCACGCCGATCGGCCACCACGGCAACCTGCTGATCCTCGGCCCCGGCCGCTATACCTTCGGCGACTTCCTCAAGATCGGTCTGCCGCTGACGATCGTGATCGCCTTCGTCAGCGCGTGGATGGCGCGCTGGCTGTGGATGGGCGGCCCGCTGTGGCCGCAGCTCGGTGGCTGAGCGGCTCTAGAACAGTTCGCCCTGCGGCGTCGGCCGGCGCGGCGGCATGAATCGCGTGGTGTCGAGTCTCGGCATCCCGGCAAAGCCGAGCCGCGCATGCGCTTTCCTGAAACGTTGCGCGATGAGTTGCGCAAATGGCCCTTCGCCACGCATCCGAGTGCCGTAGGCGCTGTCGTACTCCTTGCCGCCGCGCATCTGCCGGATCAGGCTCATCACGTGCGCGGCGCGTTCGGGATAGTGCAGCTCCAGCCACTCGCGCCAGATGTCCTTCAGCTCGTGCGGCAGCCGCAGCAGCACATAGCCCGCATCGAGCGCGCCGGCATCGTGGACCGCTTCCAGGATGTGCTCGATCTCGCGGTCGGTGATCATCGGGATGATCGGTGCCACCAGCACGCCCGCCGGAACGCCCGCCTCGCGCAGCAGGCTGAGGTTGCGCAGCCGGGTATGCGGGGCGGCCGCGCGCGGCTCCAGCTTCGCCGAGAGCCGGTTGTCTAGCGTGGTCACCGAGATCGACACATGGACCAGCCGCTGTTCGGCCAGCGCGGCCAGCAGGTCGATGTCACGGCTGATCAGCGATGCCTTGGTGACGATGCTGAGCGGATGCCGCGCCTCCAGCAACACTTCCAGGCATTCGCGGGAGATCCGGTAATCGCGCTCGATCGGCTGCCAGCCGTCGGTGTTGATGCCGAGTGCGATCGGGTGCGGCACGTGGCCGGGTTTTGCCAGTTCGGCACGCAGGCGTTCGGCGGCATTGGTCTTGGCCGACAGCCTGGTCTCGAAATCCAGCCCGGGCGACAGGTCCAGATAGGCGTGCGACGGCCGCGCGAAGCAATAGACGCAGCCATGCTCGCAGCCGCGGTACGGGTTGACCGATTGCGAGAAACCCACGTCCGGGGACTGGTTGCGGGAAATGATGGTTCGCGCGCGCTCCTCGGCCACCTCGGTGGCGGGCGCCGCGGCCGGGTCGGTCTCGCCGCGGGCGTAGAGCGACCCCCAGCCGTCGTCCTCGCCTTCGCTGATCGTCTTCTCGTAGCGCCCGACGACCTGCGAGGCCGCGCCACGACCCTTGATCGCCGTGGCCTTCGGCATCCGGATTTTGTGCACGGCGGTCATCCGGTTAGCCTAGCGTGGCGGGATCGCACGGGCTGCGAACGGAGACCGCAATGTTCCAGGAGATGCTGAACGCCCTGAACGACGCGTGGCAAGCGCTGTGGTCCCTGCCCCACATCAAGACCTGGCTGATGCTTGGCTGGTTGACCTATCTGGTCTGGCTGGGCGGCTGGATCCTGCTGCAGAAGCGCGAACCGGCAGCCACGCTCAGCTGGTTGCTGAGCCTGGCCTTCCTGCCCTACATCGGCTTCCTGATCTATTACCTGTTCGGGCCGCAGAAGATCGAACGCCACCGGCTGCGCCGCGCGCGTCGCCATGTCGCCCTGGCTGGGCTGGATGCCGAAAGCGGCAATCCCGAATACGCGGAGCTGCAGCGCATGGTGCTGGCGACCACCGGCCTGCCGCCCTCCTCGGCCACGCGGCTGGAACTGCTGGTCGATGGCGGCAACAAGTACCCCGCCCTGCTGGCTGACATCGCCAAGGCCCGGCGCGAGGTGCATGTCGAGTACTACATCTACGAACCCGACGAAACCGGCGCGCAGTTGCGCGATGCACTGGTGGAGGCGGCGCGCCGGGGTGCCCGGGTGCGGCTGCTGCTGGATGCCGTGGGTTCAAAGAAGGCGCCGCGGCGCTTCTTCCAGTCGCTGGTCGATGCCGGCGGCGAGCTCGCCTGGTTCCACCCGATGCGCTTCGGCCGGGTGCTCAAGTTCTGGCAGCGGCCGTGGCTCAACCTGCGCACCCATCGCAAGATCGTGGTGATCGATGGCCGCATCGCCTACATGGGCGGCATCAACATCACCGACGACCAGGACGAGCGCCTGCGTCAGGATGCCTACCGCGATGTCCATCTGCGGATCGAGGGCAACGTGGTGCGCGAGCTGCAGCAAGCGTTCGTGGAGGACTGGATCTACGCCACCGACGACCGCTCGCTGATCGGTGAAGTGGTGCAGAACCTGCCACCCAAGCAGGACGGCCCCATCCCCGTGCAGATCGTCACCTCCGGCCCGGATTCGCGCTGGGAGGCGATCCACCGTGCGCACGTCTCGGCCATCCATGCGGCGCGCCGCAGGGTGTGGATGACCACGCCGTACTTCGTCCCGGGCGAAGCGGCGATGATGGCGCTGACCTCCGCCGCGATGGGCGGCGTGGACGTGCGCCTGCTGGTCCCGAAGATGAGTGACAGCCGGCTGGTCACCTACGCCGCGCGCTCCTACTACGACGCGCTGCTGGCCGCCGGGGTGAAGGTCTACGAATACGGCCCGCGCCTGCTGCACAGCAAGACCCTGCTGGTCGATGACGACTTGGCGATGATCGGCACCGCCAACTTCGACCATCGCAGCTTCCGCCTGAACTTCGAGATACACGCCCTGATCCACAATGCCGGCATCGCCGCGGCGCTGGCCCGGCAGATCGAGGCGGAATTCGCCCACGCCCCGCGCGTGCGCGAGCCCGACGCCGGCAGGCGCCCGCTGTTCACCGAACGCCTGCCCGAGGCCGTCGCGCGGCTGATGTCGCCCCTGCTCTGACCCGGTGCGATGCGCGAGCGGCTCCGAATCGCCGCCGAGCGGCGTTCCGCCGCGCACACGGGCGGCTACACTCGGGAAAGCTGAACGCCGAGGGGTCGCCCCGTGCACTGGATGCTCCTGCCCGTGGCCGTGCTCGCCGTGTTGATGGCGGTGCGGACAACTTCCACCTTGCACATGATGCTGTGGTTTGGCCTGATGCTGCTCAGCGTGGCGGCATGGATGTGGCTGCGCTACCGGCTGCTGTTTCCCGCCCGTCCGGCCGGTGCGGACCTGACCCCACTGGACCCGGTGGAGCTGGCGCACCTGCGCGAACAGGCCCAGGCCAATCGCGAGGCCGAAGCCGCCGCGCGCCGCGCCGCGGAGGAGGAGGCACTGCACCCGATCCATCCGGTCGAGCCGGTGCTGCCCCGTCCCGTAGCCGTCCCGGTCGCGCCTGCGGCACCGGAGGCTGCGCCCGCGCCCCCGATCAGCGGGCGCGCGGTCTTCGTGCTCCCCGATGATGTGCCGCCGGTGATCGCGCCGGGTGATCGTCGCCCGTGACCACCCGGCTCAGCGTCAACGTCAACAAGGTCGCGGTGCTGCGGAACTCACGTGGCGGCCGCGATCCCGACGTGGTACGCGCCGCCCGCACCTGCCTGGACGCGGGCGCCCACGGCATCACCGTCCATCCCCGCCCGGATGCGCGCCATATTCGTGAGGACGACGTGCATGCGCTCGCCGCACTCTGCGGCGAGTACGAAGTGGAATTCAACCTCGAGGGCAACCCGTCCGCCCCGCCCCGCCCGGGCTATCCCGGCTTCCTGCCCCTGTGCGAAGCGGTACGCCCGGCACAGGCCACCCTGGTTCCCGATGGCGATGCCCAGCTGACCTCCGACCATGGCTTCGATTTCGACACTGACCTCCCGGCGCTGACGCCGCTGGTCGCCCGGCTGAAATCCTACGGCTGCCGCGTCAGCCTGTTCGCCGATGCCACGCATCCCGCCTTGGCGCGTGCCGGCGAATGCGGCGCAGACCGCATCGAGCTCTATACCGGCCCGTTCGCCGAGGCGCACGCACGCGGCGACCTCTCGCAACTCGAACACTGCGCCGAAGCCGCGCGACGGGCACATGCCGCCGGCCTCGGGGTCAACGCCGGCCACGACCTGTCCCAGGACAACCTCGGCGATTTCCTGCGCACCGTTCCGGGGGTCGAGGAAGTGTCGATCGGCCACGCGTTGATCGGTGAAGCACTGCATGCAGGCCTGCAGGCCACCATCGCGGCCTACCTGCAGATCATAAAAAACGCCGCCCGGTAAGGGCGGCGTCGATCCACTCATGTCGAAAGCGGCGCGGCGTTCCCGCGCCGCTGAAGTTCATTCGCTCTGCACGAAGCCGATCTTCTGCATCTGCGCGTTCTTGGCCGCGGCCAGGACCTGCGCCAGCACTTCGTACTCGGCATCGTTGTTGGTCTGGATCTGCAGCTGCGGCTGGTTGCCCGGGTCCTTCTGGACCTCGGTCGACATCATGTTCTCCAGCGCGCTGACCGGGGTCGGCGAGTCGTTCCAGAACACCTGGCCGGCCGCGTCGATGCGCAGCTTGATCGGCTCCGGCGGGTCGGTCGGGTTCTCCGGCGGCTTGTCCGTCTTCTGCGGCAGGTCGATCTTGATCGGGTAGGACTGGATCGGCATGGTCACCATGAAGATGATCAGCAGCACCAGCATCACGTCCACAAGCGGGGTGACGTTGATGTCGGCCATCGGGCCGCTGCCGCCTCCTGAACTGAATGCCATCTTGGTTTCTCCTCCAGGGTTACGGGCGGGCGCGGGTGGCCACGTAGCCGATGTCGAGCATGCCCTGCTGCTGCGCGATCTTCGTGATCTCGTTGATCGTGCCGAGCTTGGTCGTGCGATCACCGCGAAGATTGAGCTTGGGCTGGGGCTGCTGCTGGGCCGCACTCGAAAGGCGGCTTTCCAGCAGGTCCTTGCTGATCGGCTCGTCGTTCCAGAACAGTTCGCCGTTCGCAGTCACCGACACGGTGATCGGCGACGCCCCGGCCTTCGACTCGTCCTTGTGCTTGAGCTCCGCCCGCGGCAATTCGACCTTGGTCCGGTGGTTCATCAGCGGCGTGGTGATCATGAAGATGATCAGCAGCACCAGCATCACGTCCACGAGGGGCGTGACGTTGATGTCGGCCATGGGCCCGTCGCCGTTGCTTCCGCTACTCATTGCCATGGTGCAGGGTTCCTATCTGGGACGCTTCGTGGGACGCACGGCCGCCGGATCAGCGGCCGTTCTCGCCAACGCGCGAACCGGTCGCGAAGAAGTCGTGCAGGTCGTGCGCGAAGGTGTCGAACTTGGCGTTGGTCACGCGGTTCAGGCGGTTGAAGAAGTTGTACGCCAACACCGCCGGGATCGCGACAAGCAGGCCGAGCGCGGTCATGATCAGCGCCTCACCCACCGGACCGGCCACGGCCGAGATCGAGGCGTCGCCGCTGGCGCCGATGCGAATCAGGGCGCGGTAGATGCCCCACACGGTACCCAGCAGGCCGACGAACGGCGAGGTGGCGCCGACGGTGGCAAGCAGGGTCAGGCCGTTCTCGAGACGCGAGCTCTCACGGGTCACGGCCTGGCGCAGCGCGCGGTCCACGAACTCGGAGCGGTTGAGGGTCTCGGCCAGACGCGAGCCTTCGCTGCGCTGGTGGTGCGCGGCCGCCTGGGCGGCGTCCAGGGCGATCTTGGAGAACGGTTCGGCCTTCGGCTGCTCTTCCATGTAGCGAATCGCGTCCTGCGCGTTCGGGGTCTGCCAGAAGGTCGACGTCACGCGGTCGGCGCTGCCGCGCAGGCGCATGTTCTTCACGAAGTTGACGACGATCCAGTAGATCGACAACACCGAGAAGATCACCAGCGTGATCAACACGATCCAGCCCATCAGGTCGAAGTGCTGGACCAGGTTGGCGAAGCTCATCTGCTGGAAGGCTTCGGCATTGTTTCCGCCGGCCGCCGGCGTGGTGGTTTGCTGCTGCAGCATGACGCTTACCTTTTTTGAGTGGATGAAGTGACCCAGCGGGTCAAGGTTGGGGTGAAAAGGTTGGAGGAAAAACGAAATCAGAGGGTGAAGGCGATGTCGATGTAGCCACTGCCATCACCCGAGCCCGGGCACAGCTTGGCGCGGCGGACCGCGGTGGTGGCGGCGCGATCAAGGTCGCGGTTGCCGCTGCCACGTGCCACCGAGGCATTGGTGATGGAGCCGGAGTTGTTGAACTGCACCAGCACGCGCACCGTGCCGGTGATGCCGGCACGCATGGCCTCGCGCGGATACTGCGGATCCGGACGCGTGCACATGCTGGCCGCCAGATCACCCGAGGGCGGGCTGGGCTTGGCTGCGGGCGGCTGCGTCGGCGGGGCCGGAGGGGCCGGCGGCGGGGCCGGCGTATCCACCGCACGCGGGGTGTCCGCAATGATCGGCGGCTGCTCCGGCGGCGGCGGGGTGACCGTGCGCGGCTGCGGCTGCGGCGGCTGCGGGGTCATCTTGATGACCTTGGGCGGCTCCTTCGGCGGCGGCGGCGGCGGCGGCGGCGGCGGCGGCGGTTCGATGAACTGCACGTCGACGCGGTCGGCTTCCTCGCTCTCCTGGGCCGGCGGCGACACCGGGGCCATCAACAGCATGAGGGCGGCCACGTGGACGGCGATGGCCGCAGTGATCCCCGCGATCCGGGTCCAGTTCAACCCCTCGTCATCGCGATCATCCCGGTACTCGTAGCGGGCGGTGGTTTCCGTCATGCGCTGGCTCGTGTTTGCTGGGCGCGGACGCCCGGTTCAGGGAGGTGCCGCCAAGCGGCAGGAACCACTTAGCTTATACCAAGCGCGGCGTACTGCACCATACGCCGCGCCGGTTTTTTTGTTGCAGCCCCGTGACTACTTCGGGTTCGCCAGGCGCTGGGCCTCGGCGGTGTTCCGCACGCCCTTGGCCAGCGCCTGCTGCGCGGCCGTGCGCTGTTCGGCCTTCTTGCCCTGATTGTTGTAGACCTTGGCGAGGTTCAGCCAGGCCTCCCCATCGGCCATCAACGGGCCGGCGAGTGCATAGAACTTGCCCGCCGCCTCCAGGTCATCGGCGAAGAAGGCCTGGTTGGCGATGATGGAGTAGGCCTTGCCCAGCTCTTCATCCTTGGGCAGCACGCTGCGTGTCACACCCTCCTCGATCACCGCAGCCGCGTCCTTCCAGCGGTCGTCCTCGTTCAACAGACCGGCGTAGAGGGCACGGTACTCCCGCGCTTCGGTGAGCTGGCCCTTCTTCTGAGCGTCGAGCAACAGACGATTGGCCTCCGGGAACTTGTCGGCATGCTGCAACGCGGCGACCGCGTTCATCAGGATGCGCTTGTCGCCGGGGTTCTTCGCGAGCAGCTCTTCGAAAAGCTTGGCCGCCTCGGCGTGGCGACCCGCGGCGGAGACGAAGTTGGCCTTCACCCCGAGGTACTTGGGATCATCCGAACGCGTTTCGGCAAGGAAGCGGTCAAGCGTCGCCAGCGCAGCGTCGTACTGCTCGAGCTGCGACTGGACCACGGCGAGGTTGTACATCGCGTTGAAATGGTTGTTGTTGTCGAGCCCATTGGCATCAACGGCCGCCTGATAGAGCTGGACGGCCCGTGCCAGGTCATCCACGTCGACCGCGGCAGAACCCGCCATCAGAAATGCGAAGGCCTTTTCGTAGGCATTGCTGGTGGACTCGGCGAACGGCACCGCCTTGGCGACCACCTCTGCGCTCTTGCCCTCGGCGGACAGTTCGCTGAGCGTCTGCAGCTCCTTGACACCCTTCTGGCTGGCGCGCTCTTTCGGGGCCTGTCGCGTCGCGTTCGGGAACGACTCCTCGACTTCCGGCGCAGCCTTCTGTTTGGCGGCACGACGCTGTTCGGCGCGCTGGGCAGCCGACTGGGCGTGGGCTGGCATCAGATAGGCGGCGCCCAACGCGAGGGACACCGAAAGGACCAGTGTGCGGCGGAGAGGGGTCATCGTAGAACTCCTAGTACAGGGATGCCCGAACAATCCCGGGCGAAGACGCGCAAACCTACCAGAATGTCGAAGCGCCGGCAGCCTGCCTTGCCGCTTTGTTCAGGCAACTCAGCCGCAGTTGGGCCGCTTGCCAGCCGCGCGTGCGCGTTCATATTCCGACATCAGGCCTGCGGCGCGCTGGCTCATTTCCGACAGGCGCGCCTGCGGTTCGGGATGGGTGGACAACCATTGCGGCGCACGGTTGCTGCCGCTGGCGCGGATCATGTTCTCCCACAACCCGACGGCTTCGCGCGGATCGAATCCGGCCCGGGCCATCAGCTCCTGGCCCACAACGTCGGCCTCGCTTTCCTGCACGCGCGAACCCGGCAGCAGGAAGCCGGTCTGCGCAAGGATGCTGCCCCCCTGCATCGCGGCATCACCGATGCCCTGCCCATAGCGTGCGCCGAGGATCGCGCCGGCGACCTGCAAGGCGCCCTGCGCACCGAGCTGGCGGGTGATGCGCTCGTTGTGATGGTGGGCGATGACGTGTCCGACCTCGTGCGCAACGACGCCTGCGAGCTGGTTCTGGTTCTTGGCGACGTTGAAGATGCCGGTGTACAGGCCCACCTTGCCGCCAGGCAGCGCGAAGGCGTTCGGGTTGTTGTCGACGAATACCGCCGACTCCCAGCGGTAGTTCTGCTGCCATGCCGCCGGCAGTTCACGCACGATCGCGTTGACCACGCAAGTGACGTAGGCGCGCTGGCGGGCGTCACTGGTCTGTGCCTTCTGCGCCTTCATCTGCGCGAAGGCTTGGGCGCCCATCTGGTCGAGCTGCTGCTGAGACACGCCGCCGACGACCTGCTTGCGGCCGGTGGGCGAAGTGGTGGTGGCACAGGCGGTGATCGCCACGGCAACGGCGGCGGCGAGGAGCAACGTGCGGGGTTTGCGGGCTAGCATGGCGGGTTTTCCTGCGAATTCGGGACGAATCCGGTTGTACGCCTGCCCGCTTAAATGAGATGTCAACGCGCTGCGGTCGTTCAGCTGCCGTAGCCCGCGATCATCGCCAGGCAGCCCAGGAGGTTGTTGGTGGCGTGAGTGAGGATCGGCGCCCACAGCGTCCGGAGACGCCGGTAGATCCACGCCATCGCGATACCCATCAGCGTGTAGAAGACCAGCAGGATCAGGGTCGCGACCGCACCACTGCCGAAGGCCGGGATCTCGTGCATGAGGCCGAACAACAGGCCGCTGGCGATCATGCCCTTGAGTGGTGCACCCGCCGCCCACAGGCGGCCGAACAGGACGCGGCGGAACAACAGTTCCTCGCTGAGCGGGGCCACCAGCACCGCGATGCCGAGCAGCAGCCAGGGACTGAACGCCAGCGCCTCCTCCAGCATCCGCGTGTTGCTGGCCTCCGGTTGGTAGCCGATCGCATCCAAGCCCCACATCAGCGCGGTGCCGATCGCGAACAGCACCACACCCAGCCCGGTCGCCTCGATCCAGGTGCGCGCCTGCGTGGCCGCATGGCGTGAGACGGCGCGCTCATCCGGCGTGGCGCGGCGGCGCAAGAGATACAGCACCCATGCGGTGGCGAGCATCGCAAGGCTGCCCACCACCAGCATCGGGACAATGCCCATCACTGACTCCATCCGCGCCGTGATCGCCGCGGGATCGGCAGCGGCAGGCGGATCCATGACCGCGCTCAGCACCATCCAGCCGAGCATGCCGGCGAAGGTGAAGGCCAGCAGCAGCAGGCCCGCCAGCAGGCAATCGACCACGAAGCCCACCCACGGCCGGCGCGCCGGGACGGGCGGGGGCATCACGGCGGGCGGTGACGTGGACACGCTCATGAGTTCTTCCTGCGAACGCGGTGGCCGGTCGGATCAGACGTCGAGGTTGGCGACCTTCAGCGCATTGTCCTCGATGAATTCGCGACGGGGCTCCACCACATCACCCATCAAGCAGGTGAAGATCTGGTCGGCGGCCACCGCGTCCTCGATCTTCACCCGCAGCAGGCGCCGGGTTTCCGGGTTGACCGTGGTGTCCCACAGCTGCTCCGGGTTCATCTCGCCCAAGCCCTTGAAGCGCTGGATCTGACGGCCGCGCTTGGCCTCCTCGAGCAGCCAGGCCTGCACCTCGGCAAAGCTGCGGACCGGTTGGGTGCGATTGCCGCGCGTCACTTCCGCACCTTCGCGGATGAGGCCATGCAGTTGCGAGGCGGCTTCGCGCAGGGGACGCAGGTCGCCGGCATCGAAGGCCGCCACCGGCAGCCGCTGTTCCACATCCATGCCCATGTGGCGGCGCAGGATCTGCAGCGCGGACGGCGCGCCGGTTTCGTCGCGCAGCATCTCCAGCCGGTACTGCGGCCGGCCCAGGCCCGCCTGGTTCAGGCGCGCTTCCAGGGCATCCAGTTCATGGCGCTCGTCGGTATTGCTGGCGAAGGCAGCGGCATCGAGCGCGGTGAAATCAAGCAGCGCCTGCAGTACGTGCGGGTCGAAGCGGTAGGCATTGCGCTGGATCGTCTCGCGGGCGCGGGCATAGGTCACCAGCAGCTGTTCCAGCGCCGCGCCCTCGATTGCTGGCTCGCGGGTGGCGGGCACCAGCCGCGCACCCTCGACGGCACTGTTGGCGAGGTAGGCGTCGAGCGCGGCATCGTCCTTGATGTAGATCTCGTTGCGGCCCTGCTTGAGCTTGTACAGCGGCGGCAGGCCGATGTAGACATGGCCGCGCTCGATCAGCTCGGGCATCTGCCGGTAGAAGAAGGTCAGCAGCAGGGTGCGGATGTGGCTGCCGTCGACGTCGGCGTCGGTCATCAGGATGATGCGGTGGTAACGCAATTTATCCGGGTTATATTCGTCCTTGCCGATGCCGGTGCCCAGCGCGGTGATCAGCGTGCCGACCTCGGCGCTCGACAGCATGCGGTCGAAGCGCGCACGTTCCACGTTGAGGATCTTGCCACGCAGCGGCAGCACCGCCTGGGTCTTGCGGTTGCGGCCCTGCTTGGCCGAGCCGCCCGCGGAGTCGCCCTCGACGATGAACAGCTCGGAGTGCGCCGGATCCTTCTCCTGGCAGTCGGCCAGCTTGCCGGGCAGCCCGGCGATGTCGAGCGCACCCTTGCGCCGGGTCAGGTCACGGGCCTTGCGCGCGGCCTCGCGCGCGCGCGCGGCATCGACGATCTTGCCGGCGATCGCGCGGGCCTCGTTCGGGTGCTCCTGCAGGAACTCCTGCAGACGGGTGCCGAAGGCGCTCTCGACCACCGGGCGCACTTCGGAGGACACCAGCTTTTCCTTGGTCTGGCTGGAGAAGCTCGGGTCCGGCACCTTGACCGACAGCACCGCGATCAGGCCCTCTCGCATGTCATCGCCCGACAGGGTGACCTTGGCCTGCTTGGCGATGCCGTTCTGCTCGATGTACTGGGTCAGCGTGCGGGTCAGCGCTGCACGGAACCCCTGCAGGTGGGTTCCGCCATCCTTCTGCGGGATGTTGTTGGTAAAGCAGAACATCGTTTCCTGGTAGGCATCGGTCCATTGCAGGGCCACGTCCACGGTGATGCCGTTCTGCTCGCCGGTCACCGAAATCACGTTCGGGTGCAACGGGGTCTTCATTTGCGCCAGATGCTCGACGAAGCTGGCGATGCCGCCCTGGTACTGGAACGTCTTGCTCTCGCCCTCGCCGCGCTCGTCGGTCAGGGTGATCCGGACGCCGGAGTTGAGGAAGGACAGCTCGCGAAGGCGCCGGGCCAGGATGTCGTAGTGGAACTCGGTGTCGGTGAAGGTCGCGGCCGACGGCCAGAAGCGCACCACCGTACCGCGCCGGTCGCCCTGGTCACCCACCTGCTGCAGGGGCGCAACCACCTCGCCGTGTCGGAACTCGAGGTGGTGATGGCCACCGTCGCGCCAGATGTCGAGTGTGAGCTTTTCCGACAGGGCGTTGACCACGCTGACGCCCACGCCATGCAGGCCGCCGGACACCTTGTAGCTGTTGTCGTCGAACTTGCCGCCGGCATGCAGCACGGTCATGATGACCTCGGCCGCCGAGACGCCCTCTTCCTTGTGGATATCGACCGGAATGCCGCGGCCGTTGTCGGACACCGAGACCGAGCCGTCCTCATGGATGGTCACGGTGATGGTGTCAGCGTGTCCGGCCAGTGCTTCGTCCACCGAGTTGTCCACCACCTCGAACACCATGTGGTGGAGGCCGGTGCCGTCGTGGACATCGCCGATGTACATGCCCGGGCGCTTGCGAACGGCTTCAAGGCCGCGCAGGACGGTGATCCTGCTGGAATCGTAGTCGGTGTTCGGCTGGCCCGGCCGGGCCACGGTCGCATCCCTCATGCGG
>JAEXBT010000189.1 GCA_023393895.1 Pseudomonadota bacterium | reverse complement strand
GGCCCAGGCCTGCTGCACCTGATAGGCCGCCTGGCTGCGGCCGGGCGTGGTCGTGCAGGCGGCAACGAGCATGCAGCCGAGCGCGAGCGTGGTGGTGGCAAGAGCGAGTGGCAACGGGCGCATGCGGCGGATCCTCGGTTCGGCAGTCCACAAAGTCTAGGCGAAGCCGCGGCAAGGCCTTGACAACGCCCGAGTGTATAGTTGTACTAATACACATGGACGCATCACTCCTCCACATCCAGCCCGCCGACGCCGAGCCGATCTATCGGCAGATCGCCGCCCAGGTGCGACGGCTGGTGATCGGTGGACAGTTGCGGCCGGGCGATGCCCTGCCCTCGGTGCGCGAGGTCGCCGCATACCACGCGATCAATCCGATGACCGTGTCCAAGGCGTACAGCCAGCTGGAGGCGGACGGCGTTCTCGCGCGGCTGCGCGGCAAGGGAATGATCGTGGCCGAGGGCGCGGCACGGACCGGTCTGCGCCAGCGCTGGGCGCTGCTGGAGCCGTCGCTGGACGCACTGGCACGGCAAGCCCGGGAACTTGAACTGCCGATCGACGAGGTCGGTCGGCGCCTTGTCCAACGGATGCAGGAACAGGAAGACGAAGGATGAACGCGATGGCGATGCAGTTCGACGACAACCGCCGTGCCGGCGGCCTGATGGCGATGCCGGGATGGCCGATGCAGGCCCAGGGCCTGCACAAGTCGTATGGCGGGCAGCTCGTGCTGGACGGTGCTTCGCTCACCGTGGCGCCGGGCACGGTGCTGGGCCTGATCGGGCGCAACGGCGCCGGCAAGACCACCCTGATTCGGGCGATGCTCGGCCTGATCCGCCCCGATGCGGGCAGCGCGACCATCTGGGAGCGCCCGGCGCTGGCGCTGGACGATGCCGCCAAGGCGCGCATCGGCTATGTGCCGCAGCAACCGGAGGCGCTGATGTGGTTGAAGGTCGGCGACATGCTCGACTTCGTCGGCCAGCACTACCCGCACTGGGACGCCGCCTTCGTGCGCGACACTGTGGCACGCTGGCGGCTGCCCGCGGACCGCATGCTGGGCAAGCTGTCACCGGGCGAGAGGCAGCGGGTGGCGATCATCCGCGCGCTCGCACCGCGCCCGGAACTGCTGGTGCTGGACGAGCCGGCCGCCGCGCTGGACCCGGTCGCCCGCCGCGACCTGCTGCGGGAGATCGCGCTGCGTGCGGGCGAATCCGGGACCACCGTGCTGTTTTCCACCCACATCGTCAGCGACCTGGAGCGGGTCGCCTCGCACGTGGCCTTCCTGCACGAAGGGCGGATGCTGCTGTCGGCGGAACTCGACGCGCTCAAGGAACGCCACGTGCGCGCGCATGTGTCGGCGTCGGAGCTGGCCACGCATGCGCACGCGCTGCCGGGCGAAGTGGCGCGCCGCGTGCTACCGGACGGCGGGGCGGCGATCACGCTGGTGCGCGACGAGGACGCACCGTGGCCGGACCTGCTGCGCATGGACGGCGTGCGCAGCGAACACCTCGCGCTGGAAGACCTTTTCGTCGAGGTGGCGGGGTGAGCGCTTCCATCGCCCGTCCACGCTGGACCGGATGGATGCACGCGGATGCCCGGCGCGGCGTGTCCGCCATCCTCGCCAGCTGCGAGCGCTGGCTGGTATGGGCAGCGCTGGCGCTTTACATGCTGGGTGTGGCGGCGCCGTGGGTCGTGAACTCCGTGGCCGGGCGAACCGGAACCCTGTTGTTCGTCGCCGCGTTCTGTGCCTGGCTGCTAGTGTTTTCGCGCCCATTGGCCACGGCGTGGCAGATGGAGGCCATGCGGATGCCGGGTGCTTTGCGCACGTTGCACTTGGCACTGTCAGCCGCTGCCTCTTTCGGGATCATATTTCCCGGCGCTGTTTTTGCGCTGGGGGCCGGCTGGCCGATGCTCGACGGCATGGCGCTGGCGGCAGCGGCGGGGATGCTAGGACTTGCGATCGCATGGATGCCCGGCCGCATCGCATGGGCGCTGGGCTTCGCCCCGGCCTTGCTGATGTCCGCGGCGGATGAGGCGACCCGGCAAGCGGTGTTCGGTGCGCTGGACGCGTTGCCTCTCCAGGTGAAGTGCTGGAGCGCCGCGATGGTCGCGGGTGGAGTCGCGTGGGCAAGCGCGTCGTCCTGCCTTGCCTACGCCCGGCGCGATGCCCTGCCCGCCTGGCGGCGCCCGATGCCGATCTGGTGGACGCAACAGCGCACGCAGACGTTGGGTGCGCGCAAGGGCTGGGTGGCGAACGTCGACATGGCGCAGCACTACGCGGCCATGCCCGCCTGGGTCCTGGGCATCAATCGGGCGGCAGCGTTCGGCGTGGCCCGGCGCGGGCCGGTGCTGGCGCTGCGGACGTGGCTGGGCTCGCCATTCACGCCTCTGCACTCGCGTGACCGCGTGCGCCAACTGGTGATCGTGTTCGGCAGCCTGCTGATCTATCCGCTGCTGATGTTGGGCATATTCGGGCAGGATGCGAACTGGACCCATTTCCTGAGCTTGGGCGGCGGTTTCGCGCTGGCGTTCTTGGCGATGCTGTTCGTGCTTGTCTTCCCTCTGGCGCTGTTGCAGCGACGCATGCGCGCGTCCGCCGAATTCGCGGACCTCGCGCTGCTGCCCGGCCTCGGCGATGCGCGTGCCCACCTGTTGCGGGCCATCGGCAAGCCGCTGCTGGCATCGGCGGCACTGCTGGGCGTGTTGGCGGCGATGCTAGTGTGGCTGGGCAATAATCCAAGCGGCCACGTCGGCATCGTGCTGGGCTTGCTGGCCTTCGTGGCCATGGCAACCGCGGGATCCCTGCGCGCGCTGGCGGGGCTGTCCATCGGGCCGCTCTGGAGCGCGGGGGTGATCGTGGTGCAGCTGTTGATGATGGTCACGCTCTCCGCGCTGCAGATCCCCAAGCTCGCACCCCTGCTTCCGGCGGCCACCGCAACTTGGTTCCACGCCGGTGCGCCGCTGGTCATCATGATCTACGGTGTCGTCGGATGGATAGCGTGGCGCCGCTACCGCGACCTGCCCCACCCCTTCCTGCAAGACTGACCGGGAGCTCCCATGAAGCGCTGGCGCAATGCACTGCTGATCTTGATGCTGCTCCTGCTGACCGTGAACCTCGTGGATCTGGCGCGCGAACGCAAGCCTGATGACCTGCTCGCGGCGATCGGTTTCGCGATGATCGCCTGGGGGCTCTGGCGCAATCCGCGCGGTTTCCGCGACGCCTACGGCAACGACCTCACCGACGATTCGCGCGCCGCGAAACTGTCGATGGCAGGTGCCATCATGGTCGCGGCGTCGATGGTGCTGGGATTGGTGATGGCAATCCAGCGATGAGCCGGCGCCGCAAACGAGGAACGCCGGCAAGCCGGCGTCCCGTGCACCACTTGGCTTCGGCGATCAGCCGAGCATGTCCAGCGCTGCATTGAGGGTGCCGCTCGGGCGCATCGCGGCATCGGTTCGCGCGCTGTCGGGGCGGTAATAGCCGCCGATCTCGGTGGCCTTGCCCTGCACGCCATTGAGTTCGGCGACGATCCGCGCCTCGCCTTCGGCCAGCGCCTGCGCGACAGGCGCGAAGGTGGTCTTGAGTTCCGCATCGGCATCCTGCGCGGCCAGCGCCTCGGCCCAGTAGCGGGCCAGCCAGTAATGGCTGCCGCGGTTGTCGATGCCGCCGAGCTTGCGCGTCGGTGACTTGTCGTTGTCGAGGAACTGGCCGTTGGCCACATCCAGCGCATCGGCCAGCACCCGCGCGCGCGCGTTGCCGGTGGTCTCGGTCAGATGCTCGAGCGAGGCCTGCAGCGCCAGGAACTCGCCCAGCGAATCCCAACGCAGGTAGTCCTCGGCGAGGAACTGCTGCACGTGCTTGGGCGCCGAACCGCCGGCGCCGGTCTCGAACAGGCCGCCGCCGGCCATCAGCGGCACGATCGACAGCATCTTCGCGCTGGTGCCCAGCTCCATGATCGGGAACAGGTCGGTGAGGTAGTCGCGCAGCACGTTTCCGGTCACGCTGATCGTGTCCTTGCCTTCGCGGATCCGCGCGAGCGAATGCTTCATCGCATCAACCGGCGACTTGATGGTGATGTCGAGGCCGCTGGTGTCGTGGTCGCGCAGGTAGCGCTCCACCTTGGCGATGATCTCGCGATCATGCGCGCGCGCCGGGTCCAGCCAGAACACGGCAGGCGTGCTGGAGAGCCGCGCGCGGTTCACCGCCAGCTTCACCCAGTCGGCGATCGGCGCGTCCTTGGTCTGGCACATGCGGAAGATGTCGCCGGCGCGCACTTCCTGTTCCATCCACACCTTGCCGGTGTCGTCGGTGACGCGCACGCTGCCGTCATGCGGAATGCGGAAGGTCTTGTCGTGGCTGCCGTATTCCTCGGCCTTCTGCGCCATCAGGCCGACGTTCGGCACGCTGCCCATGGTGGCGGGATCGAACGCGCCGTTCGCCTTGCAGTCCTCGATCACCGCCTGGTAGATGCCGGCGTAGCAGCGGTCCGGAATCACCGCCTTGGCGTCCTGCAGCTCGCCCTTGGCGTTCCACATGCGGCCGGAGTCGCGGATCATCGCCGGCATCGAGGCATCCACGATCACGTCGCTCGGCACGTGCAGGTTGGTGATGCCTTTCACGGAGTCGACCATCGCCATTTCCGGGCGGTGGCTGTACACCTCGTGGATGTCGTGGAGGATCTC
>JAEXBT010000172.1 GCA_023393895.1 Pseudomonadota bacterium | reverse complement strand
AGGTACTGCTGGGCGAGCGCCAGCCGTTGCTTCGGCCGGAAGCCGCCAACCAGGTCTGGTCGATGGACTTTGTGTTCGACCGCACCGCCGAGGGCCGGGTGCTCAAGGCCCTGACCATCGTCGACGATGCCACGCACGAGGCGGTGGCGATCGAGGTGGAGCGGGCCATCTCCGGCCACGGCGTGGCCCGGGTGCTGGATCGGCTGGCGCTGACACGGGGTCTGCCGCAGGTGATCCGCACCGACAACGGCAAGGAGTTCTGCGGCAAGTCCATGGTCACCTGGGCGTACGAGCGCGACGTGCAACTGCGCCTGATCCAACCCGGCAAGCCGAACCAGAACGCCTACGTCGAATCCTTCAACGGCCGCCTGCGCGACGAGTGCCTCAACGAGCACTGGTTCACCCACCTGCTGCACGCCCGGACCGTCATCGAAACCTGGCGCCGGGAATACAACGAGGAGCGGCCGAAGAAAGCGTTGGGTGGACTGACACCGAGCGCCTACGCGAAGCAACTGGCATCCACTACCATCAACCCCGGACTCTAAATCGCCCCGCTACTGAAAGCGGGGGGACGTCGCCGCGACAGCCATCTTTCCGAACCGGCCTTCCCTTTGAAGGCCGGTTTTGGTTTGCGGCTCCGTACGCTGCAGAAAAATGCGCGCACGAAAAAGCCGGCATCATGCCGGCTTCGATACAGACGCTCTAGGGGGAGGGGTTACAAGTCCTGCTGGTAGCGGACGTAGGGCACCGTTCCTTCTTCCTCACCGCTGCCGGTCGTGGGTGCGAAGGGGTTCTTGCCGCGGGTGACCACATTCTCGGCGCCAACCGTCAGCTGGCCGCTCCAGGGCGTGCGCCATGTCAGCCCCACGCCGAAGCCTTCCCACTTGCCGGGCTGCCCTGGCACTTCGATGACGCGGCCGAACACGTTCGCGCTGAAGTCGCCAACGCCGCCACCCACGGACAGGCCCTTGCTGTTCCAGCGGTCGGCCAGTTGCGGCATTTCGGTGGCCGACATCAGGCGTGCCTTCGCGGTGGTCCCGGCGATGGAAACCACGCCGCTGCGACCGATGTTGTATTCGGCGAACAGGGCCAGGTCGGTCTGCTCCACGCGGGTGCGGTTGCCTGCGGCCAGCCAGCCGGGCAACTGTTCGCGCGCCTTGCCCAATCCAACCCCGACCCTGCCGCTGCGGTTGCCGATGCTGGCGGCTGCCGCACGGGGACCGATGGCACCCAGCGAACAATCGTTGGACAGCCGGTCCATCCGGCTGGGGATGCCTCTCTTGCCGTCGCACAGCAATGCAAGCGACTGGCCCGAGGACAGTCCGAACGCGGATTCAAGGGTGTTACTGCCGAAGCGCCAACGTGCCCCGGCGGCCTTTGCGGTGGGCTCTAGGACAACCATTCCCTCGACCTTGCCGCTGTTGTTGTTGACCACCGGGATCACGGTCATGCCCTTGTTGGCCTGCGCCAAGGCATCGCCGGCGGTAGCGACCGACAGCGCTGCAAACAACAGCGATGGCAACAGGCGAGGTTTCATGACTCTCTTTGCAGACCGATCCCCGGGGGAGAAGTTCCCGAAGGGTTCTCCCGATGCTCCAACCATAGCCGATTTATATTTATTTAACAATCAGGCCGGGCAGCCTGTTCAGTGTACCCAGCAGGTCAATGCAGGCGTGCCGGCGCCTCTGTATTGGCGGGCGGTGCGTCGAACAGGGCGCGGACCTCTTGCTCGTCGAAGGTGTAGCGCTGGCCGCAGAACTCGCAGTGGATTTCGGCGTTGCCTGCGCTGCCGGCCTCTACGGCGGCCAATGCCTCGTCCTGGCCAAGCGCATGCAGCACCTCGGCCACCCGCGCGCGCGAACAGGAGCACCCGAACTGCAGTTCGCGCTGGTCCAGCCATTGCAGCGATTCCTGGTGGAACAGCCGATGCAGCAAGGTGGCCCCGTCGACGGCTTGCAGCTCCTCGGTGCCGAGCGTGCCGAACAACTGCTCGACGCGGTTCCAGCCCTCGGCATCGGCTTCGCTGCCCGGCAGCTTCTGCAGCAGCAGGCCGGTGGCATGGCTGCCGTCTGCGGCAAGCAGCAGGCGGGTCGGCAGCTGTTCGGACTGCCGGAAGTAGTCCTGGAACGCGGCGGCGAGGGTGGGCGATTCCAGAGGCACCAGGCCCTGGTAGCGCATCGGCTCGCCACTGGGCGTCGGGTTCTCGACGGTGATCGCCATCACCGAGGCGTCGCCGAGGCGGGTGAGATCGGCGGCCACGGCCGCGGCGTCCTCAAGCGATGCGGCTTCATCGCGCCGGACCAGTCCGCGCACGGTGCGTGCGGCAGTGCACTCGGCGAACAGGCTCCGCAGCGCGCCATTGCCGCGCAACTGCACCGACAGCCGGCCGTCGACCTTGGTGTGGGCGGTGAGCAGCGCGGTGGCGGCGACGGCCTGGCCAAGGATGTCGCGCAGCGGTGCGGGCGCATCGCTGCGGGCGATGACGTCCTGCCACGCGCCATCGAGGCGGACATGGGCACCGCGCACGCCGGCATCGGGCAGCAGGAAGATGTCGAGTCGGCCCGGGGCGGGCACGGAGTTGGCATTCATGAGGCGTCTCGGGAGTGGGGGCGGGCCGCGGGAATCTCCCGGATAATGCCGCCATGCCGACGATAGATGGGGACGATGTGACGGGAGTGCAAGCGCGCGCGAAGCCGCGCCGACGCTGGTTGCGGCGGCTGCTGTGGCTGGCCGGCTTTGTCATCGTATTCCCGGTGTTGCAGGTGGTGACGCTGCGTTTCATCGACCCGCCGTTCTCCAGCTTCATGCTGATCCGTCAGGTGGAAGCCTGGTCGCAGGCTGACTGGGACCATCGCATCGCCCACGAATGGCGCGATCTGGGTGCGATGTCGCCGCAACTGCCGGTTGCATTGATCGCCGCCGAGGACCAGCGCTTCGTCGAACACGGCGGCTTCGACATGCAGGCGATCGAGCAGGCGCGCGCCAGCAACGAGCGCGGCCGACGCATGCGCGGGGGCAGCACCATCAGCCAGCAGACCGCGAAGAACCTGTTCCTGTGGAGCGGCACCGGATGGAGCCGCTGGCTGCGCAAGGGACTGGAGGCGTGGTACACCTTCTGGATGGAACTCATCTGGCCCAAGCAGCGCATCCTCGAGCTGTACGCGAATTTCGCCGAGTTCGGCGATGGCGTGTACGGCGCGCAGGCAGCGGCCCGCACCTGGTTCGGCAAGGATGCGGCACGACTGTCGGCGGCTGAATCCGCGCGGCTGGCGGCGGTGCTGCCCAGTCCGAGGCGCTACAGCGTGGCCCGGCCCGGTCCCTACGTGCAACGACGCACCCGCGCAATCGAGCGGCAGATGCGTGCGATCGGCGGTGCCTCCGCCTTGCGCGAGGTCGAGGGAGGCGGGCGGAAGTGAGCACGCTCGGCATGCACGACCCGCTGACGATCGTGGTGGCCGCCTACAACGAGGCCGAGGCGTTGCCGCTGTTGCACGCACGCCTGCAGCCGGTTCTCGATGCGCTCCCCGATGTCGACGCGCGCATCCTGTATGTCGATGACGGCAGCCGCGATGGCACGTGGCCGGTGATGCAGCGGCTGGCCGCGCAAGATCGACGCGTCGCGCTGCTGCGGTTGTCGCGCAACTTCGGCAAGGAGGCGGCGCTGACGGCCGGACTCGACCAGGTGACCGAAGGCGCGGCGATGATCCTCGATGCCGACGCGCAGGACCCGCCGGAGCTGATCCCGCGATTCGTCGCCAAGTGGCGCGAAGGCTACGACAACGTCTATGGCCGCCGAAGCATGCGGGCGGGCGAGGGCATTGCCAAGCGCGCCACGGCGTCGATGTTCTATCGGGTGATCGGTCGCCTGTCGCGCACGCCGGTCCCGGAGGACACGGGGGATTTCCGCCTGTTGTCGCAACGGGCGCTGGCTGCGCTGCGCCACCTCCGCGAGCGGCATCGTTTCATGAAGGGCCTGTTCGGCTGGGTCGGATTCAACAGCGCGGAAATCGTCTACGAACGCGAGGCGCGGATCGCCGGAAACAGCAAGTTCAACTTCTGGCGGCTGTGGAATCTCGCGCTCGAGGGCATCACCAGTTTTTCCACCGCGCCACTGCGCATCAGCACCTACCTGGGCCTGCTGACCGCCGTCGTTGCGCTTGCCTACGGCAGCTACATCGTGGTGAAGGCCCTGCGTTTCGGTGACCCGGTGGCCGGTTGGCCGAGCATGATGGCGGTGATCCTGTTCCTGGGCGGCGTCCAGCTTGTTGCGCTGGGCATGATCGGCGAGTACCTGGGCCGGCTGTACGTGGAGTCCAAGCAGCGCCCGCTGTACGTGGTGTCGGATTGGCATCCGGGCGCGGGGCAGGGGTATGCTCGCAGCAAGTCCGAAACGGGGAGCGGCCATGCGACAGGTGCGGCATCTGCTTGATTCGAAGAAGGCGGGCGTGGTGTCGATCGCGCCCGAGTCCCCGGTGATCGATGCACTCCGGCTGATGGCCGACCAAGGCATTGGCGCGGTGCTGGTGATGGATGGCCGCAAGCTGGTCGGCATCCTGTCCGAGCGCGATTACGCGCGGAAGGTCGTGCTGCTGGGTCGTACCTCCGCGCAGACGCCGGTCAGCGAGATCATGAGCCATCAGGTGGTCTGTGGCCGGCTGACCGATACGGTCGACCAGTGCATGCAGGTGATGACCGACAAGCGCATCCGCCACCTGCCGATCGTCGAACACAAGGAAGTGGTGGGCATCGTCTCGATCGGCGACCTGGTCAAGGCGGTGATCGACGCGCAGCAGGCCGAGTTGCGCCAGCTGCAGGATTACATCACGTCCTGATTTCCGCGCGTGGCTCAGCCGCCGCCGCAGTACTTCTTGTCCTTGGCACTGCCGAGGTCGGTGGTGGCAACGATGGCCGCCGCCGGCGCGGTGATCGCACCCAGGGCCGCCGCCGCAGCAGCACGCAGGCCGATGCGCTTGTAGTCGGGGCGGATGCTCGGATGCTTGAAACTGCCCTCGACATACAGCGGCGAGCGCAGCGAAAGCGGGCTGAAGCTGCGGGTCTTCGGTTTCAGGGTCAGGTCCAGCCGCTCGTTGCGCAGGTCGATGGTGCCGGTGCCGAGGATCACCGTTTCGCTGGTGTCGAAGGCGAGCACGCGCGGTGTCATCACACCGTTCTTGACCGCGAAGTCACCGTACGCGCAGCGGATCGGGATCTGCTGGTCTCCGGTCAGCTTGACCTTGAGGATGCCGGCGATGTCGATCGCGGCCAGTTCCATCAGCAGCTTGCTGATCCGTCCGCTCCCCATGCCGACATCGGCGTCACCACTGGCATTGCCGAGCATCGCGGCGATCGAATTGCCGGTCGTGGTGATCTGCACATCGCCGCCGATCTTGCCGATGGCATTCTGGCCCAGCTTCACCTTCGGCATGAGCTTGCCCAGTGTCAGCCCCTTGGCATCGATGCTGGCGCGGGTGCGGATGGTCTTTTCGCGCGCATCCATGCGGATTACCGAACGGATGTTGCCATCGGCCACGCCGAAGTTGAGCGGGTTGAGCGTCAGCATGCCGGCCTTGAGGTCGAGCTTCGCGTCCATGTCATCCACCGGCAGGCGCTGCGTGTTGATGCGCGCCGCGCGCAGGCGCACGTTCGCATCCATTGCACGCAGCTTTTCCAGCCTGAACTCATCACGCGGGAAGAGCTTGCCGCTTGCCTCCTGCCGCGCCGCCTTCGCCGCAAGTTCCGGGTTGGTCCGCTCGCCGCCGCCCGGCTTGGGTGCACCACCGATGAAACCGGCAAGGTCGTCGAGGTCAAGCCGCTTGGAGCGCAGGTCCGCATCCAGCCGCGGCCGCGGCTTGCCGGTGGTGAAGTGGGCGAAGCCCGCCAGGTCGCTGTCGCCGACCTTGCCGGTGAAGCCATCGTATTTCCAGGTGCTGCTGGTCGGAGACTTGATCTCGCGGGTCAACCGGCCGTCCAGCGCGTAAGGCGGCGTTGGCGGGATCGCGATACCGAGCAGTGGATACAAGTCGTCCATGTTCTGCCCGGACAGCGCGAGCTTGAGGTCGAAGTCGCGCAGGCGCAGCGGGTCCAGCAGGGTGCCGCGCGCGTGTGCCTTGGTGGGGCCGGCGGCGGCGCGGACGTCGATGGTGTAGGGCTCGTCCGGGTTGCGCAGGTCCAGCGGTGATTCGCCGCGCCCCTGCAGGGTGAACGCGCTGCCCTTCCAGTGGCCCTTGCCCGCCACCACGATCGGCGGACCGCTTTCGCGTGCCTTCGGCGCCTCACTGTCCACACTTATGTCGATGTCGGTCTTGCCCTTGGCATCGACGAAGCGAAGCCGGCCGTCATCGATCCACAGGCTCCGGAACTCCGGCTGCTTGCCGCGGCTGTCCTGCTGGTCCTTGAACACCCAGTTGCCGCGCCCGTCCGGGCCGGTTTCGAGCAGCACGTCGGGATTGGACAGGCGCAGCTCTGGCACGCGGAAGTCGCGCCGGAAGATCGCGGGCAGCAGTTCGAACGAGAACGCGAGGCGATCGGTCTTCGCCATTTCCTTCTCCTTCGACCAGGTCGCATTGCCGAAGCGCAACCGCTCGGCGCTGACCCGGGTCATCCGCCCGAGATCGACGTCGAGATCGCCATCGATGTGGAGTTCGCGCCCGGTCTGGGCCTGGACGAAGCGCTCTATCGGACGCCGCAGCCAGTTCCAGTCCCACACAAGGATCAGGATCGCGATGGCAAGCGCCAGCACGCCGAAGCCGGTGAGCCATGGATGCTGGCGCGGCCAGGCCGTCCACGCCGCGGCGTCCGCGCGCTTTTCGGGCGCGGGGGCGTCGTGCCCGGAAGTCATGGGGTGGGCGCGCAGGTGGTCATGTCGCGCACCTTCAACCGTCCGTGGTCAAACAGCGGTGAACGCCGCGGGGAACCGTTCAGGCTCGGGGCACCACCAGGTCCCAGATCGCCACGAAATGACAGGTGGTGCCGAGTGCGACGAAGCCGTGCCAGACCGCATGTGCGTAGGGCATGCGCTTGTGCAGGTAGAAGAAGGTGCCGAGCGTATAGGCGACGCCGCCGGCCAGCAGCCAACCGAACACCCAGCCCGAAAGCGCGGCATAGACCGGCTTCGCGTAGAGCATCACCAGCCAGCCCATGGCGATGTAGATCAGCGTCGAGGCCAGCTTGAAACGCCCGGTGAACCTGAGCTTGAACAGCAGACCCAGTGCGGCCAGCGACCAGATCGCCGCGAACAGCGTCCAGCCCAGCGGGCCACGCAGGCTGGTGAGCGTGAACGGTGTATAGGTGCCTGCGATCAACAGGTAGATCGCGCTGTGGTCGAGGATCTTCAGTCGCGCGCGGCGCACGGGATCGACCGCGCGGTGGTAGGCGGTGCTGGCGAAGTAGAGCGCCCACATCGACAGCGAGAACACCAGCGCCGAGGCCCACTGCCAGGCATCGCCGCGCAACCCGGACAGCACGATCATCTGCATGCCGCCCGCCAGCGCGACCACGGCGCCGATCCCGGCCGAGAGCACGTTGGCACGCTCTTCCCGCGGGGAATACGCCGACGTATGGAGATTCATGCGGCGAGCATACACCCTGCTGCAACGCGGCATTCACGCGTCGGGGATGCGCACTCAGTCGGCGGACTTCGCGTGCGCGTGCTCGCGGGTGGCGAGGAACTGGACGCCGGGCGCCCGCTCCTCCGCCAGTTGCAGGTTGACCCGGGTCGGGGCGAGGTAGACCAGCTCACCGGCGGCATCGATGCCGAGGTTGAGCGCATTCTTGTCGCGGAACTCCTCGAGCTTCTTCGCGTCGGCACACTTGATCCAGCGCGCGGTGGCCACCTGCACCGGCTCGAAGATCGCATCGACGCCGTACTCGTCCTTCAGGCGATAGGCGACCACGTCGAACTGCAGCACCCCGACCGCGCCGAGGATCAGGTCGTTCGACATCAGCGGGCGGAAGAACTGCGTGGCACCTTCCTCGCTCAACTGGGCGAGGCCCTTCTGCAGCTGCTTGAGCTTGAGCGGGTCCTTCAGGCGCGCGCGGCGGAACAGTTCGGGCGCGAAGTTGGGGATGCCGGTGAAGGCGAGATCCTCGCCCTCGGTGAAGGTGTCACCGATCGAGATCGTGCCGTGGTTGTGGATGCCGATGACATCGCCCGGATAGGCGTCCTCGGCGATCTCGCGGTCGCTGGCCATGAAGGTCAGCGCATTGGCGAGCTTGATTTCCTTGCCGCTGCGTGGATGGAAGGCCTTCATGCCCGCAGTGAACTTGCCCGAGCAGATCCGCATGAAGGCAACCCGGTCGCGGTGCTGCGGATCCATGTTGGCCTGGATCTTGAACACGAAGCCGGTGAGCTTGCCCTCGTCCGGCTGCACCTCGCGGGTGGTGGTGGCGCGCGGCTGCGGGCCGGGCGCGTGGCGCACGAAGAAGTCCAGCAGCGGCTGCACGCCGAAGTTGTTGACCGCCGAGCCGAAGAACACCGGAGTCTGTTCGCCGCGCAGGTAGGCGTCGAGATCGAACGGGTGGGATGCACCCTCGACCAGTTCCAGTTGCTCACGTACCTCGGCCAGCATGGGTGCGCCGATCGCCGCCTCCACGCCGGGTGCGTCGAGCGAGGGGAAGATCGTCGAATCCTGACGCGTGTGGTTCTTGCCGGCCTCGTACAGGTGCACTTCGCCTGTGAGCAGGTGGACCACGCCCTTGAGGCGCTTGCCCATGCCGATCGGCCAGGTCACCGGCGCGCACTGGATCTTCAGCACGCTTTCCACTTCGTCCAGCAGCTCGATCGGGTCCTTGCCCTCGCGGTCGAGCTTGTTGATGAAGGTCATGATCGGCGTGTCGCGCAGCCGGCAGACCTCCATCAGCTTGATCGTGCGTTCCTCGACGCCCTTGGCGACGTCGATCACCATCAGCGCGCTGTCCACCGCGGTGAGCACGCGGTAGGTGTCCTCGCCGAAGTCGGCGTGGCCGGGCGTGTCGAGCAGGTTGACCACGTGGCCTTCGTAGGGGAACTGCATCACCGAGGAGGTCACCGAAATGCCGCGCTCCTTCTCCAGCGCCATCCAGTCGGACGTCGCGTGGCGTGCGGCCTTGCGGCCCTTGACCGAACCGGCCATCTGGATGGCGCCGCCGAACAGCAGCAGCTTCTCGGTCAGCGTGGTCTTGCCGGCGTCGGGGTGCGAGATGATGGCGAAGGTGCGGCGGCGCGCAGCTTCCTGGGCGATTGAGGACATGCGGGCGTGGGCGCGGCGGGCGCCCGGGGAGAATGCGGGAAGGCACGGATTATAGCGGCGATGAGGCGTCGGCCTCGCGTGGCAGGCGCAGTTCGCCGAGCGGTCCGACGAGCCGTACCGGCACCGATCGCAGGCGCATCCCGGCGTTCACCTGCACCGCGAAATGCAGGTGGGGGCCGCTGCTGTAACCGGAGTTGCCACTGCGCGCGAGGACCTGGCCGGTTTCCACGCGCTGGCTCGGCACAACCTCCAGACTGCCGCGTTGCAGGTGGGCGTAGACCGCCATGCTGCCGTCCGCGTGCAGGATGCGGACGAAGTTGGCCTCCTTCAGCCGACCCGGTGCATCGGCATGTTCGCCTGCTACCTGCATCACCGTGCCGGCGCGTGCGGCGAGAACGGGCGTACCGAACGGCGCGGCGAAATCGATCGCGTGGCGGTTTTCCTCGTCGGAATGGCTGAAGCGGCCTTCGGGTAGCTGACCGATCCGCAACTGCGGAAGCTGCAGCGGCAGGGTGTAGGTGACGTCCTGCGCATGGGCCCCGGGAACGCCGGGCACGGCTTCCAGCTGCAGCCGCAGGCGGATTGGGGCGTCGAACTGCGCAAGCCGATGGCTGCCGCGAGTTGGCAGCAGGCGTTGCACCGGCAGGCCGGATGCCCGCGCAGCGGACGACACGCGGACCTCCACCGGGCCGGACAGGTCGTTGTCGACCCAGAGCTGACGAATGCCGTCCTGGCCGCTGATCCGAAGGCGCACGGGAGCCAGCGTCCCGCGCACTGACGCGTCGGACGTGGGTGATGCGTCGGACTTGGGTGGCCACGACAGCCATTGCGCATCCGCCGACGACGGCCAGGTGATGCAGAGCAGCAGGAGCAGGGACATCAGGCGCATCGGCGCATTATCGCGTTCCGCACGTCCCGACCCCATGCCATCGCCAAACGCGGGGCACATCGAAAATTCATCGCTCAATGCGCATGAAGCGATTGACAATCCGGAAAAGCCGGCGCAAGCTGCGCCCATCCATCGAGATCGGCTGAGGGACAGGCCCTTTGAAGCCGAGGCAACCTGGACATCCGTCCAAGGTGCCAATTCCTGCGGGGGCATTGCCCGCCGCGCAGATGGTTGAGCACGCGCCTCGCGTCGCCCGACTTGCGCAACCCGCGGAACTCTCGATGCCAACGGGAGTTCCACATGTCACTGGTTGCCGCAGCGTTCCATCCAGAATCCGCCCCACAGGCATCGCACTGTCGTGCCGAGCCGGCAACGAGTGCGCGCCGGGAGGAAGCCGAGCGCGGAGTGCATCGCTGCACGCTGGCGCTCGCGCATGCCGGCGTGCGCCAGGTCGCGATCCGCTGGGAGCTTTCCGGCCCGACCGACGCCCCGTTGCTGGTGGTTGCCGGCGGCATCTCCGCGCATCGCCATGTGCTGGCGAACGCACTGGATGGCAGCGACGGCTGGTGGCAGGCGCAGTCCGCGCTGCTGCGCCGGCATCGGGTGCTGGCGATCGACTGGCTGGGCGATGGCGACGGCATCGACGCGCCGATCGACAGCGCTGACCAGGCCGATGCGATCGCGGCGGTCATCGAATCGCTTGGGCTGCCGGTGGTGCGCGCCTTCATCGGGGCCTCCTACGGCGCGATGGTCGGGCTGCAGTTCGCCGTGCGGCATCCGCGCCGGCTGGCTTCGCTGGTGGCGATCAGCGGTGGCCATCGCGCGCATCCTTGGTCGAGCGCGCTGCGTTCGGTGCAGCGCAAGATCGTGGGACTGGGCGATGCCGAAGCGGGCGTCGCGCTGGCGCGCCAGCTGGCGATGCTGTCCTACCGCACGCCCCGGGAATTCTCCGAACGCTTCACCGCGCCGGTCACGGTCGAGGGCGATGCCGCCGTGGTGCCGGCCGATGCCTATCTCGAGGCCTGCGGCGCGCGCGCCTGCTCGCGATTCGACGCCGCCAGCTACCGTCGCCTGTCCGAATCGATCGACCTGCATCGGGTCGAGCCCGAAGCCGTGCGCGTGCCGTTGTCGGTGATCGCCATCGACAGCGACCTGCTGGTCCCGCGCGAGGATCTCGCCGAGCTCGCCGTGCGCGCCCCGGACGCCTGGCTGCAGGTGATCGCCTCGCGCTACGGCCACGATGCCTTCCTCAAGGAAACCCCGGCGATCGCCGCCGCCCTCAACGCTGCCCTGGATGCCTGACATGAGCCTCGAACAACACCTCGCCACCGCGGCCGTCCGTGCCGGCATCGACTGCGACAGTGCCTACGGCGCGGTGACACCGCCGCTGGTGCTTTCGTCCAACTTCAGTTTTGCCGGTTTCGACGAGAAGCGTCGCTACGATTACACCCGCAGCGGCAACCCGACCCGCGACCTGCTGGGCGAGGCGCTGGCCGAACTCGAGGGCGGCGCCGGCGGCGTGGTCACCGCCACCGGCATGGCCGCGATCACACTGGCGCTCAACGCGTTGCTGGAACCTGGTGACGTGCTGGTGGTGCCGCATGACTGCTATGGCGGCAGCTGGCGCCTGTTCAACGCGCTGGCGAAGAAGGGCGCGTTCGAGCTGTTGACCGTGAACCTGACTGATGCCGAGGCGCGCTCGGAAGCATTCGCGCGTGCGCCGAAGCTGGTGTGGATCGAGACGCCCTCCAACCCGCTGCTGCGCATCACCGACCTGCATGCGGTGATCGGCGAAGCCAAGGCGGCCGGCGCGCAGGTGCTGGTCGACAACACCTTCCTCTCGCCGCTGTGGCAGCGCCCGCTCGACTTCGGCGCCGATGCGGTGCTGCACTCGACCACCAAGTACATCAATGGCCACAGCGATGTCGTCGGTGGCGCGCTGATCGCCCGCGAACCGGCGCTGCACGAGCAGTTCAGCTGGTGGGCCAACGCGCTCGGCATCACCGGTGCGCCATTCGACAGCTTCCTCACCCTGCGAGGCCTGCGCACCCTGCCGGCGCGTTTGCGCGTGCACGAGGAGAACACCGGGGCGATCGCCGAGCTGCTGCAGTCGCATCCGGCGGTGCGCGCGCTGTACTGGCCGGGACTCGCCAGCCACCCGGGGCACGCCGTCGCCGCGCGCCAGCAGCAGGGCTTCGGCGCGATGCTCTCGTTCGAGCTGGCTGATGTGGCCGCCGTGCGTGCCTTCCTCGACGGACTGCGTTGCTTCACCCTGGCCGAATCGCTTGGTGGCGTGGAAAGCCTGGTCGCGCATCCCGCGACGATGACCCACGCGGCGATGAGTCCCGAAGCGCGCGTGCAGGCCGGCATCCGCGATGGCCTGCTGCGACTGTCGGTCGGCATCGAGCATGCGGACGATCTCGTCGCCGAGCTCGCCGCCGCGCTTGATCGTGCCGAGGCCTGTTCGACCAAGGCATTGGCGGCATGAAACCGACAGCATTGCACTTGCTCGGCACCGGGACGGTCGGCGGCGCCTTCCTCGCGCGGCACGCACAGCTGAGTGCCAACGGATTGCCGCTGCCGGCGATCGCAAGCATCGCCAACTCGCGTGGCTGCCAGGGCTGCAACGAGGCCTCCGCAGACCAAGTGTTCCACGCATTACGGGATTCGGTCGCACCGCGCGACGCCGCGTGGCTGCAGCATGCGTCGTTCGCCGCTGGCGACATCGTGGTCGATGCCAGCGCCAGCGATGCGGTGGCCGAGCGCCATGCCGAATGGCTGCGCCGGGGTGCGCACGTGGTGACCGCCTGCAAGCTGGGGCAGGGCACCACGCTGACGCGCTGGCACGCGATCCGTGCCGCTTCCACCGCCGCAGGCACCGGTTATGGCGATGGCGCAACGGTCGGAGCCGGACTGCCGCTGCTGCGCTCGTTGCGGGAGTTGCGCGCGGGCGGTGATCGCATCCACGCGATCGCCGGCGTGCTGTCGGGCTCGCTGGCGTGGCTGTTCAACCACTACGACGGCAAGCGCCCGTTCTCTTCGTTCGTGCGCGAAGCGCGTGATGCCGGCTATACCGAGCCGGACCCGCGCGATGACCTGTCCGGCGAGGACGTGCGTCGCAAGATCGTGATCCTGGCGCGCGCGGCCGGCATCGAGCTGGAAGCCGCGGCGGTCGAAGTCGCATCGCTGGTGCCCGACGCACTTGCTGTGCTGCCGCTGGATCGGCTGGATGCGGCGCTGCCCGCACTCGATGAACCGTTGCGGCTGCGTTACGCGGAAGCCTACCGCCGCGGCGAGGCGCTGAAGTTCATCGCGCGGCTCGAAAATGGCCGTGCGCGGGTGGGGCTCGAATCGCTGCCGGCCGAGCATCCGCTCGCGGCCGGCGCTGGCACCGACAATCGCGTCGCCATCTGGTCAGACCGTTACGCCGTGCAGCCCCTCGTGATCCAGGGGCCGGGCGCGGGCGCCGAAGTCACTGCCGCGGCGTTGATCGACGACGTGATCGCGATTGCGCAGCGCATCCCGGCGTTCGTTGCGGAGCGTGCGTCAACGCAGCGACGCACGCCACTGGCGGCGGTGGGCTGAGGCTTCCGCAACCGCATGACGCGGTCCGCTAGAGTGGCGGCATGTTCGATGCGCACCTCGCGCGCTGGCGGCTGAAGCCCGATGGCGCACCCATCCGCACCCATAGCAGCGACTTGCTGCCGGTGCGGCTGCCCGACGGTTTGCCGGGCATGCTCAAGTGCGCGCGGGCGCCCGAGGAGCGCGCGGGTGCCGCACTGATGCATTGGTGGAAGGGCGCGGGCTCGGCGCGCGTGCTGGCGTCCACCGGGGAGGCGCTTCTACTGGAGCGCGCCACGGGGCATGAGGACCTGCTCGTCTGGGCCCTGCGTGATGCAACAAGCGATGATGCCGCCAGTCGGGTCATTTGCAGCGTGCTGGACCGACTTCATGCGCCGCGCAATGATCCACCTCCGTCGTTGTCCCCGCTGCGCGACTGGTTCGATGCGCTGCAACGTGCCGCCTCCGCGCATGGGGGCGTGCTTGCGGCATGCAGCGACGTGGCGCAGCAGCTGCTCGCCACGGAGCGTGATCTCGTGCCGCTGCACGGCGACTGCCACCATCGAAACGTGCTGGACTTCGGGCGGCGCGGATGGCTGGCGATCGACCCGAAGGACCGCATCGGCGAGCGCGCTTTCGATCACGCATTGATCCTGTGCAATCCGGATCTGCCGCATGCCGCGGATGCCGCGCGATTCACGCGCCAGCTGTCGGTCGTTTCCGAGGCTGGACGGCTCGCGTCGGAACGGCTGGCACGCTGGGTGGCGGCACGTGCCGGCCTGTCGGCGGTGTGGTTCCTGGAGGATGGTGATGTGGACGCTGCCGCGCACGACATCGCCATTGCATCGACCGCGCTCGGGTGGCTGCGCGCGCAGCCTGTGCCCTGATCAGCGCTTCAGCGCATCCAGCAATGCCGCGTTGAAGCGCGCCGGGGCCTCCACTTGCGGCGAATGGCCGAGGTCGTCGAACTCGACCAGTCGGGCGCCGGGCATCGCTTGGGCTGCGGCACGGCCGAGCTCCGGATAGCGACCGAGCTGCGGCTTCAGGGCGTCCGGTGCGCGGTCGCGGCCGATCGCGGTGCGGTCGAGCTGGCCGATGAACAGGGTGGTCGGCACGCGGAGTTCGCTGAATTCGTGGACCACCGGCTGGTTGAACACCATGTCGGACGTCAGCGCCTGGTTCCAGGCGACGCGCTCGCGGTCGGGGCCGGCGTACATGCCGCCGAGCATCGCCAACCAGCGCTCGTACTCGGGCTTCCATTGGCCGTTGTAGTAGATGTCGCGCTGGTAGGCGCGGATGCTGTCGAAGCCGGTGCGCAGTTCGCCGGCGTAGAGCGCATCGACGTCCACCCACGGCACGCCCTTGGCCTTCCAGTCCTCCAGGCCGATCGGATTCACCAGCAGCAGCTGCTCGGTCTGCGTGGGGTACTGCAGCGCGTAGCGGGTGGCCAGCATGCCGCCCATCGAATGGCCGATGACCACGCTGCGCTCGATACCAAGGCTCGCCAGCAGCCCGCGGGTATTGGCGGCGAGTTGGGCGAAGGAGAACTGGTACATCGGGGGCTTGGTGGATTTGCAGAAACCGATTTGGTCGGGCGCGATCACCCGGAAGCCGGCTTCGGCAAGTACATCGATCTGGGATGCCCAGGTGCCGGCACAGAAGTTCTTGCCGTGCATCAGCACCACGGTGCGGCCATTCGGCGTCCCAGTCGGCGCGATGTCGAGGTAGGCCATCTCCAGCGATTGGCCCTGCGAGTGCAGCCTGTGTTCACGCACCGGGAAGCCGTAGTCGAAGCCCTGCAACCGCCCACCGTACGTGGGCGAGGCGGGCTGTGCGGCCGATACGCTGGCGCAACCGGACAACGCGACGAGGACGGCGGACAGAAGCAGACGGGTCATGGCGGGCACTCGCTGGATGGACAAGCGCGAGGCTAGCCGCCGACGCTGCAAGGATGAGTCAATCCGCGCGCAACACTGCGTTTCAGCACTCGATCACGTTCACCGCGAGCCCGCCGCGGCTGGTTTCCTTGTACTTGTCCTGCATGTCGCGGCCGGTGTCGCGCATCGTCTTGATGACCTTGTCCAGGCTCACCTTGTGCTTGCCGTCGCCACGCATCGCCATGCGCGCGGCATTGATCGCCTTCACCGCGCCCATTGCGTTGCGTTCGATGCATGGGATCTGCACCAGCCCGCCGATCGGGTCGCAGGTCAGGCCAAGGTTGTGTTCCATGCCGATCTCCGCCGCGTTCTCGATCTGCGAGGGCGTGCCGCCGAGCGCGGCGGTGAGGCCGGCGGCGGCCATCGAACAGGCGACGCCGACTTCGCCCTGGCAGCCGACTTCGGCGCCGGAGATCGAGGCATTTTCCTTGTAGAGGATGCCGACCGCCGCGGCGGTGAACAGGTAGTCGAACAGGCCCTGCTCGTTTGCGCCGGGGATGAAGCGCTCGTAGTAGCGTCCGACCGCCGGGATGATGCCGGCGGCGCCGTTTGTGGGCGCCGTGACCACGCGGCCGCCGGCGGCGTTCTCCTCGTTGACGGCAAGTGCATAGAGGTTGACCCAGTCGAGCACGGTGAGGGGATCGTGCATGGCGGCCTCCGGGCGCGCCGAGAGTTCCGCATACAGCGCCGGCGCGCGACGGCTGACGTGCAGGCCACCGGGCAGGGTGCCGTCGGCGCGGATGCCGCGGTCGACGCTGCCGCTCATCGCCGACCAGATCTCGCGCAGGCCGCCGAGCGTTTCCTCATCGCCGCGCCACGCCCGCTCGTTCTCCAGCATGATCCGGGCGATCGACAGACCGCTTTCCTCGCAGCGCGTCAGCAGTTCGTCGCCGCTGGAAAACGGGTGCACCAGCGGCGTGGTGTCGGCGACGATGCGGTCTTCCGCGGCTTCGTCCTGGTTGACCACGAAGCCGCCGCCGACCGAGTAGTAGTCGCGGGTGGCGAGCTCGTTGCCCTCGCCATCGAATGCGGTGAAGCGCATGCCGTTGGTGTGGAACGGCAGCTTCTGCCGCTTGTTCATTACCAGGTCCGACTTCTCGTCGAAATCGATCTCATGGGTGCCCTGCAGGCGGATGCGCTTCTGGCCACGGATGCGCTCCAGCGCAGGCGGGATCAGGTCGGGATCGATTTCGTTGGGCCAGTGGCCCTCCAGCCCCATCATCACCGCCTTGTCGGTGCCGTGGCCGCGTCCGGTCAGTGCCAGCGAGCCGAACACCTCGGCTCGGATCCGCGTCACCTGCGCCAGTTTGCCGGCTTCTGCAAGGTGGTGGGCGACGAAACGCGCCGCCGCACGCATTGGGCCGACCGTGTGCGAGGAGCTCGGACCGATGCCGATCTTGTAGAGGTCGAAGAGGCTGACGGCCATGTCGGGAATCCGCGGAGTGAACCGCTATTCTAGGCAGTCCGCCCCCCAGCAGCCGACGCCACCGCATGGCCTTCCTCCTGTTCCAGCGCGATGCCTGCCACCTGTGCGACCAGGCGCTGGCGGTGCTGGCCGAAGCGCGGCTGCCCGATTTCGAAAGCGTGTTCATCGAGGATGCGCCGGCGCTCGAGGCACGTTACGGTCTGCGCGTGCCGGTGCTGCGCGATGAGGCCCGCGGCATCGAACTGGATTGGCCGTTCGATGCCGCTGCGGTGCGTGCCCTGCTGGGCTGAATTCAGCCGCGGGGATCGCGCAGCCAGCCCCGGGGCAGCATCCGCACCAGCGTGGCGTCGCGATTGAACACGTGGTGATAGAGCGCCGCGACCAAGTGCCCGGTCGCGACCAGCGCCAGCAGCCAGAACAGCAGCTCGTGGCGTTCCTCCATCCGCTCCTGCGCCGCCGCGTTCTCGGCCACCAGTCGCGGAAGTTCGAACAGCCCGAACCATTCGGTCGGCCGGCCGCCGTAGGAGCCCATCAACCAGCCTGAGAGCGGTACGGCGAACAGCAGCAGGTAAAGCAACCCGTGACCGGCCTGGGCCAGCCGATGCTGCCAGCGCGAAACGCCGGGCACCGGACCGGGTCGGCCGGCGAAGAGCACCCAGACCAGGCGCGCGATGGCCAGCATGAGGATGGTGATGCCGATCGACTTGTGCAGGCCGATCATCGTGATCCGCGTTTCCCGCGGCATGTCGCCCATGGTCAGGCCGATGGTTGCCTGCGTGAGCAACAGGAGGACGATCAGCCAGTGGAAGGTCTTGCTCAGGCTGCCCCAGTCGGTGGCCGTATTGCGCATCGTCATCGTGTGTCCTCCGGCGGCGTTGCCCCGATTCTAAGCGGCAACGTCCGCGATGCGCTTGCGTTGACGGCGCGAGCGCGCGAGCATCGGGTGCGAGGGGAGGGCTAGGGACGGTCGATGCGGGGAGCGCTTGCTGCGTGTCTGCTGGGGATGCTGCTGGCGATCGGGCTGCCGGCGGCGCGCGCGCAAGTGCCCGAAAGCCCGCACTTGCGCGTGCTCGGCCCGCGCGATGGGCTGCCCACCTCCACCACCATCTACGGGCTTGACCGCGACCGCGCCGGGTTCCTGTGGATCGCCAGCAGCGACGGCTTGGCCCGATACGATGGCAGCGGCTTCCGGATCTGGCGGCATCAGGCCGATGATCCGCGTGCGTTGCCCGGCAACTGGGTGCAGACCGTGCACGTCGACGCGCGCGACCGGGTCTGGACCAGCACCGAGTTCGGCGGCATCAGCATGCTCGACAATAGCCGCAATGGCTTCCGCCACTGGCGGCGTGAAACACACCCGGCGTTGCGCAGCAACGACATCTTCGCCTTCGCCAGTCGCGGCGACATGCTCTGGTTCGCGACCGATGCCGGCCTCTACCGGATGTCACTGGCGGGCGACCCGGGGGGCTGGGCGCCCGAACTCGTGCCCGGCACCGATTCCGACGTCATCCCAAGCCTGGCGATCGATCCCGCCGGCCGGTTGTGGATCGCGACCCTGCGCGGCTTGTCGGTGCTGGAAGACGGCAAGGTCAAGGCCGTGCCGCTGCCCGGCGAATCGCCGCTGCCGTTCGTCTATACGGTGTTGGTCGATGGCCCGCGCATCTGGATAGGCACCGCCGCCGGCATTTTCCGTCGCGAGACCGATGGCCGCTGGCTGCGGCTGCCGTATGCCGCGATGTTCGAGCGTCCGAACGCTGCCACGGCGCTGGCGCGCGGTCACGATGGCGCGCTGTGGATCGGCAGCCAGCGTGGCCTGTGGCGCGTCAGCGGCGATGACGCTACCCCGTACCCGATCCTGAGCGAGCCGCAGTACCAGCCCGGCTCGGTGCCAGCGCTGCTGGTGCTGCCTGAAGGCGGCCTTTGGACCGCGCTCCCCGGCCTCGGCTTGGGCTACCTGCGCTCGGATTGGCGGGCTGTGGCGCAGCTGCGCCAGAGCGTGGATGGCACCGGCCTGCTCGGCACTGGCTATCGCGTGGTGGCGCGCGCGCGCCAGGGCGGCATGTGGATGGCCGGTCTGGACGGCCACGTCGAACGGGTGGACGGCAACGGCGTCGCCGAGCGCCTGGGCGAGGCAGTGCGCCTCCAGTTGCCCCGTGCGAAACCGCTGACGATGCTCGAGGATAGCTTGGGCCAGCTCTGGCTCTACTACGGACGCACCGGCCTGTGGCGCATCGGTCGCGATGGCCGGCTGGACAGCTGGCTGCCCGGCGCGGGTGCCGATGGCGCGGCCGACGCCGGCTACGAAACGATGGTGGAGACCGCCGATGGCCGGCTGTGGCTGTCGCAGGTCAACGCCGGGCTCGAAACCCGTGACATTCGCACCGGCCGGCGGTTGCGCGTTTTCGATGCCGAATCCGCCGGGCTCGGCGATGGCGGTAGTGAGGCGATCCGGCTCGGTCCCGATGGCCACCTCTGGGTAGCGAGCAGTCAGGGGCTGGGCTGGTTCGACGAAGCCGCGGGTCGCGTCGTGGTGCCGCCCGGGCTGCGCGGCGAGCGCGTGTTCGCCTTCGCCTTCGACGGCGAAGACGCGTTGTGGCTGCACCGGATCGATGGGTTGGGCTATCACCAGCGCGGCAATGGCGACTGGCGACAGGCCGCGAAGGTCCCGGCCGGCCGGGAACTGCCGTCGATGCAGGTCGGCGGGCTTGAGGTCGACGCGCGCGGCCGAGTGTGGCTCTCCGGGCAACGCGGGATCCTGCGCTGGGATCCGCAGCGCGGCCACCTGGCGCACTTCGGCATCCAGCACGGATTGACCAGCCAGGAATTCGTCGAACGCGCCTTCGGGCTGAGTGCACAGGGCATGCTGGCCGCGGCCACCCGCGATGGCAGCATCGTGCTGGTCGATACCCGCCAGCCTGACCTGCCCGCGCGTGTCCCCACGCTGCGCCTGGACGCCATCGACGTGCGTCGCGACGGCGTCTGGCTACCCCGCAGTGGCCCGGAGGCGCGTTCGTTCGCGCCCGATGATCGCGAGTTCCGGATCACCGGGCACCTGCTTGCCTACGACGACCCGTCCGGCACCCGCTACTGGAGCCGGCTGGAGGGCTTCGACCGCGACTGGGTGGCCCAAGGCGCACAGGGCGAACGCATCTTCAGCGGCCTGGGACCGGGCCGTTATCGGTTGCGGATGCGCGCCATCGATGATGCGGGGAATGCGGCCCGTGAACAGGTGCTGGCATTCGAGGTGCGGCCGCCGTGGTGGCGCACGAAGCCGGCGCTGGCGGCAGGTTTGCTGCTGGCGGGTGCACTGCTGGCTTGGGCCGCGCGGGATTATCGGCGCCGCCTCGATCGTGGCCACGCGCTGGCGATGGCCGAGCAGAAGCGGACGCTGGCCGAACAGGCATCGGACGCCAAGACGCGCTTCCTTGCCACCCTCGGCCACGAGATCCGCACGCCGATGACCGGCGTGCTGGGCATGGCCGAATTGCTCCAGTCCTCGCCGCTGGATGTGCGGCAACGGTCGCAGGTGGATGCGATCTGGCACGCCGGTCGCCACCTCCTGCGGCTGGTGAACGATGCGCTGGACCTGGCCCGGATCGAGGCCGGCAAGCTGGTGCTCGCCGGGGATCCCTTCGACCTGCAGGCGCTGGTCGACGAAGCGGTGGCGCTGATGCGACCGATGGCCGAACGCAAGGGTTTGGCGTTCTCCGTGAACTTGGCGCCCGACGGGTCTGGCTGGCGCATCGGTGATCGCACACGCATCGAGCAGATCCTGCTGAACCTGCTGGGCAACGCGATCAAGTTCACCGAGCGCGGGGAAGTGGGGCTGGTGGTCGAGGCCGTGCCTGCCGACGGCGTGCGCTTCATCGTCCACGACACCGGGCCCGGCCTCAACGACGAACAACGCCAGCGCCTGTTCCGGCGCTTCGAGCAGGCCGAGGGCGCACGCACCAGCGCGCGTTACGGCGGCAGCGGGCTGGGTCTGGCGATCAGTCAGGAATTGGCCGCGATGATGGGCGGCCGCATCCGCGTGGACAGCACGCCGGGCGTCGGTACGCGCTTCCACGTCGAGTTGCCGCTGCCGGTTGCTACGGCGCCGGCGAGGGCGTCGCGCGATGCCGATGCGCCCGCCGCGGCATCGCTGCGCCTGCTGCTGGTGGAGGACGATGCGACCGTGGCGGAGGTGCTCTGCGGGCTGCTGCGCGCGCAGGGACACGAGGTGCGCCACGCGCCGCATGGGCTGGCCGCGCTGGCCGAAGTCGCCTCCGGCCGGTTCGATACCGCACTGCTCGATCTCGACCTGCCGGGCATGGATGGCTTTGCGCTGGCGCGGCAGTTGCGCGCGGATGGCTTCGCCGGGCCGCTGCTCGCGGTCACCGCCCGGGCCGATGCCGAAGTCGAGGAGCTCGCGCGCGCGGCCGGCTTCGACGCCTTCCTGCGCAAGCCGGTGACCTCCGAACTGCTGGCTGCCGGGCTGGCCGAGGCCGCGCGGATGCGCGCGACGCCGCCGGGCTGAACGGAACCGCCGGCCTTCAGCGCCGGCTGTGGGCGTGGACTTCGTCGACCAGGACGGCGACGTGGTCGGGGTTCATGTCCGGCGACATGCCGTGGCCGAGGTTGAACACGTGACCCTCGCGCGAGCCACCGTTGCCGTGCATGTAGCTGTCGAGTACCCCGCGGACCTGCGCGCGGATCGCCTCGGGCGCGGCGTACAGCGTGGTCGGGTCCATGTTGCCCTGCAGCGCCACCTTGCCCTTGCTGCGCCAAGCGGCATCCTCCATCGATACCGTCCAGTCCACCCCGAGCGCGTCGGCACCACTCGCCGCCAGCTGATCGATATAGGGCCCGTTGCCCTTGCCGAACAGGATCAGGGGTGTGCGTGTCTCGCCGTGGTCGTCGCGGGGCAGTTCCTCGGCGATGCGCTGCAGGTATCGCAGGGAGAATTCACGGTACAACGCCGGCGAAAGCACGCCGCCCCAGGTATCGAACACCTGCAACGCCTGCGCACCGGCGGCGCGCTGGGCGGACAGGTAGGCGATTACCGCATCGGTCACCACCGAAAGCAGCTGGTGGAGCTGCTCCGGTGCGCTGTAGGCCATCGCCTTGATCCGGCCGAAGTCCTTGCTGCCGCCGCCTTCGACCATGTAGCAGGCCAGCGTCCACGGGCTGCCGGAGAAGCCGATCAGCGGCACGCTGCCGTCCAGCTCGCGACGGATCACCCGCACCGCGTCCATCACGTAGCGCAGGTCGGTCTCCATGTCCGGCACTGCCAGGCGCGCGATGTCGGCCGCCTCGCGCACCGGGCGCTCGAACTTCGGACCTTCGCCTTCGACGAAGTACAGCCCGAGGCCCATCGCGTCCGGCACGGTGAGGATGTCGGAGAACAGGATCGCCGCGTCCAGCGGGAAGCGCCGCAGCGGCTGCAGCGTGACCTCGCAGGCGATCTCCGGGTTCTGGGCCATCGCAAGGAAACTGCCGGCGGCCTTGCGGGTGGCGCGGTACTCCGGCAGGTAGCGCCCGGCCTGGCGCATCAGCCAGACCGGCGTGCAGTCGACGGGTTCGCGGCGCAGGGCACGCAGGAAGCGATCGTTCTTGGGGCTCATGTCATTCCATCAACGGGGCATGTCCGCGCCCTGCGCGAACATCAGCTGGAAGCCCTTGCGCAGTTGCGCGTCACGGGCCTTTTCCAGCGCGGCTAGCGCGCTGGCATGGTCGAGGTACTGTTCGCGGCGCAGGGTGCTGCGGCTGCCGGGCTGACCGGTTTCGCGCAGCAGCACCCAGCCGCCGAACAGGTCGGCTTGCAGGGTGAGCTGGACGAAGCGCGGTGCGTCGCGGCCGTCCGGGCGTTGTTGCAGCAGCAGGCGCATCGCGAAATTGTAGCCCTTGGGCCGTGTTCAGGTTACCGCGAGGACCGCGCGGACAGCGTCTTCGGGGGCATCGGCAACGATCCGCGCGCGGCCGATGCCGTCCCACAGCACGAAGCGCAGGCCGTCGGCAGTCGCCTTCTTGTCCAGCCGCATCCGTCCCATCAGCGCCTCGGCATCCAGCCCGGCCGGCAGGGTGACCGGCAGTCCGAAATGCGCCAGCAGCGCCTGCAGTCGCGCGCTGTCGGTAGCCTCAGCAAGGCCAAGCGCCGCAGAGAGCCGCGTCGCCAGCACCATGCCAACCGCGACCGCTTCACCATGGACCAGACCGCCATAGCCCTGCTCGGTCTCGATCGCGTGGCCGAAAGTGTGGCCGAAGTTGAGCAGCGCGCGTTCACCGTGCTCGAAGGGATCGCGCTCGACCAGCGCGGCCTTGTGCCGGCAGCTGGTCGCGATCGCGTGGGCCAGTTCCGCGGCATCGCCCGCCAGCAGTGACTCGGCATGCGTCTCGAGCCATTCGAAGAAGG
>JAEXBT010000095.1 GCA_023393895.1 Pseudomonadota bacterium | reverse complement strand
GACGTACGTTGCCGTTCCGGAGGTGTCCTCAGAAGCTCGTCGCTTCATTCCGATGGCGTTTCTCGATGAGCGCGTCGTCGCCAGCAACAAGTTGCAGATGATTGTGGGAGGCACGCTGTTCCACTTCGGGGTGCTGATGTCCACGATGCACATGGCTTGGATGCGGGCCGTTGCTGGTCGGTTGGAGAGTCGTTACAGCTACGCGCCAGCCGTCTACAACAACTTCCCCTGGCCCGAGATCACCGAGGACAAGCGCCGCACCGCCATCGAAACCGCCGCCCAAGCCGTCCTCGACGCCCGCGCGGCCTACCCCGACGCCACCCTGGCCAACCTCTACGACCCGCTGATGATGCCAGCAGCCTTGGTCAAGGCCCACCAACAACTCGACAAGGCCGTGGACGCCGCCTACATCGCCGCCGAAAAGGCCGCCGGCCGCAAACCACCCAAGCTGGCCACCGACGCCGAGCGCGTGGCCTTCCTGTTCGAACGCTATCAGGCCCTCACCAGCCTCCTGCCAAGCACGGCTCCGAGGAAGAAGCGCGCCCGCAAGCGCACGTCCGCGCAGGCGTGAATCGCGTGCGCCCGGATGGAGTCAACGCGTGATGTGCTTGTGCAGCGAGGAATCCGCGATGAACACATGCGCCCGTCCTTGCCGCTCCTGCCGCATCAACCCGGCCTCTACCAGCCCGAGCAGATCACTGCGCGCTGTCTGGTACACCACGCCATGATGGCGCTGGTGTTCGGCAATGGTGAACCGCTTGCCCGGGTGCTTCAGCGCGTTGAGCAGCAGGGCGCGCTGCCGGTGATTGAGGTGTCGCGCCAGCGCGCTGTCGGGTGAAAGCAGCGCTTGGGCCTCGCGCTGCGCCTGCTGCTTGCGGGCAATCCAGGCGTGCACGCTGTCGATGGCTTTGAGCAGTACTTCCAGTTGTTGCGCGACGAAGTAGGTGGTGTCGCTTTCGTCGGTCTCGGTGTACAGGTAGGCGCGGTTGTACTGGCCGTGCGCTTTGCGCAGGATGCTGGAAATCGAAATGTACTCGGCCATCCAGAAACCGGACTTCAGCATCGACCAGTAGAACAGGGCGCGTGCGGTGCGTCCGTTGCCATCCACGAAAGGGTGGTCGTAGCCGATCATGAAATGGATCAGGATGGCGCGCACCACCGGATGGATGAAGTTGGCATCGTCGTCGGGCTGATTGGCGAAGTCGCACAGGGCTTGCATCCGCGCGGGCAATTCGTTCGCGTCCGGTGGCATGTGCAACAGCGTGCCGGTTTCGTCTTCCACCACGATGTTTTCATCGCGTGTGCGGAAGCGACCGGCGCAGTCCGGATCCCTCAGCGTGCCATCAGTCAGCAGGCGATGGATCTCGAATACCGTGGCCGGCGTCAATGCCTCGCCGGCCCAGTGGCGCAGTTCGCGCATGGTGGCGAAGTTGTTGGCGATCATGCGTTCGCCGTAGTCGCGCGGCTTGCGTCCGCTACGCAGCATCTCCTTGGCCGCCTGGGTGGTGGTGGCTGCGCCCTCCAGTTGGGAGGATGTCATGGCCTCCTCCATCAGCGAGCGCATCAGGTACTGCTCTCGGTGGGCGGGGTCTTGCGAGCGGTCGGCTCCACGCAACGCACCGGAGGCATCGCGTGCGACGAGGAACAGCTTGCGCTGGATGGCATTGGTCAGGGAGACCGTGAACGGACTGCCATCCTTGGCCCGCAGCGGAAGCTTGCGGGCAATGGCGAGCCGCGCGAACTTGATGCCCGCCCACCATTCCTCATGAGTGAGATCGGCCGGCGGTGTGAGATGCCGCACGTGATCCCAGTGCTCGTAGTGGCCCTTCACGTCCGGGCCGACGGCCTGTTCCAGCACATGCCCCAGCCGATCCGATCTCAGCACGCGTTGCCAATGGGGCGGGCTGACCGGGAGCTTCATTCGGCCAAGCTACTAATCAACTACTAAATTGTCAATGAATTAGTTGTTTGCCGCTGCGGCCGCGAGCCGTCGCTAAGGGGTGTCGCTACTCCACCGGCACCAATCGCAGGTCCTGAAAGTCGAAGCTGAAATCCGTCAACGGCGAGATCGCTTCCATCCGGGCTTCGCGGATCTTGCCGTCGGGCTTGAGGGCGAAGGTAAGGAAGGCATCGGCGTTCAGGCCGCGGTCGCGCCAGCGCACGACGAAGCTGTCGTGCTGCCAGTGTTCCAGGTCGCCCAGCAGTTGCGCGGTGCGGGCGAACTGGACTTCCAGCCCGCGCGCGCCCTGGCGGATCACCACGTCGCCGTACCACGGGTCGCGGTAGGTGCCGGCATAACGGGCCAGCGGCAGCGAGGGCCGGGAGCGGCGGTCGCGTTCGCCCTGCAGCTTGTTCCAGCGGGCGTCGGCGTCGGTGGCGGCTTTGTCCACGGCGGCGGCGTAGGCACCCAGCCAGTCGTGGCTGTCGTGGCCGAGCAGCAGGTCGAGCGCGTCCATGGTGATGGCATTGAAGGCGGCGCCGACTTCCTGATTGGTCAGCACCACCACGCCGGCATTGCGGCCGGGCACCAGGGTGAGCCGCGAAACCTGTCCGGGCCAGCCGCCGGTGTGCCAGACCAGCCGCTCGCCGCGGTAATCGCTGACCATCCAGCCTTCGCCGTAGCCGAGGAACTGCGGCGTGGCAGGTGCCAGTTCCGGCACCGCCGGCGGGCGGATCGGGATCGGGGTGATCAGAGAGAACATCGCGCGCTGGCGTGCTTCGGGAAACAGTCGGCGGGCGTGGTCGCCCTCGCCGTCGATGATCCCGCCGCGCAGCTGCAGCCGCATCCAGCGGGTCAGGTCGTTGACGCTGGAATACAGGCCGCCGGCCCCGGAGGCGTTGTCCCAGGTCAGGTCCGGCGTCGGGCCGAGGTGCTTGAAGTCCGAACGCGCATGGCCGGTGGCGGTCTTGTCGCCGGGCTGCAGATGGTCGGCGTTGTAGCGGGTGGCGGCCATGCCCAGCGGATCGAAGATGCGCTGCTGCAGGAACTGCCGGAAGCTCTG
>JAEXBT010000082.1 GCA_023393895.1 Pseudomonadota bacterium | reverse complement strand
CGCGGGCACGCCGGCGGCGCGCATCAGGAACACGAAGGCCGAGCTGAAATGCTCGCAGTAGCCGGTGCGGGTCTGGAACAGGAACTCGTCCACGCTGTCGCGGCCAAGGGCGGGCGGTGCCAGTGAGTAGGCGAGGTCGGTGTTCACCATCGCCATCGCCTTCTGCACGATGGCGGCCGGATTGCCGCCGGTCTCCCGCACCCAGCGTTGCGCGAGGTGCTGGGCACGTGGATTGGCCTGGCGCGGGAAGGCCAGCGCACGCCGGCGCTGCCCGTCCGGAAGGTCGGCATCGAACTGCCTTGGCGGGGCGGAGTGCAGCGACCAGCGGGTCACGGCCTGCAGGCGCTGCTGGCTGAGCAGGTGGCCTTCGCTGACCGGGAAGCTGCCGGCCGGGGCGGCGCTCGGCAGGTCCAGTGCGGTGACGTAACGGGTTTCGCTTGGCTCCATCTCGAGCTGGTAGCGCCAGCCGGTGCCTTGGGGGACCTGTCGTGGCGCCGCAGGCGGTCCCGTTTCACCCTGGCTCCAGCGCCGGCCATCGAAGTCCCACAGCACCGGCCCGCGCCAGTACAGCGCTTCGCGCGGCGGCGGCGCGCCCTCGAAGCGGACCCGCAGCGCCGGGCTGTCATCGACCATCAGGTCCAGCCAGTCGCCGGGGGCCATGGAGTCGGACAGGCCGATCTTGGCGTTGGCGCGATCGGGCACGCCCCACAGCGGGGTGGCGATGCGCGGGAACAGCCAGAACGCGGCCAGGGTCAGCGGCAGGCCGAGCAGCAGCATCCGCCCGATCCCGCGCAGGCCACCGGCGAGTGGCAGCGGCCCGATGCCGGCTTCCACATCGGCGAGGCGTTGCAGGGTGAGCAGGGACGCGATCGCCGCGGTCAGTCCGAGCAGCAGGGACAGCGGCCCCTGGTCGAGCAGGAAGGTGGCGAAGGGCGCGAAGAGCGCGAAACCTGCGAGGCTGCGCGCGTCGCGCAATGTCCGCGTCTCGGTGGGCTTGATCGCCAGCATCGCGGCGAGCAGGGCGCAGCCGGTATCGCGGCCGGGCCGGAACTCGAATGCGGCGAACACCGCGAACACCGCAGCCAGCGCGATCACCAGCTTGATGAGGCCCGGCAGCGGACGTTTCCAGCTGCCGGCCACCACCAGCGCGGCGGTCAGGGCGATCGCGATCGCCACCGAACCGGGCAGCTGCAGCAGCAACGGCACCAAGGCAAGCCCGAGCGTGACCAGCAGCAGACGGCGGGTGGCGGGGTCGAAGGCCATGCTCAGAACCCGTGGGCCTGCGGCATCAAGGCGAGCGCGCGCAGGCAGGCGTGGCGATGGGCACTGCCGCTGCCCGGGCCGATCGGCGGTTGCTGCGGTAGGCGCAGGCGCCATTGCCGGCCCTCGCGCTCGGCCAGTTCCACCCAGTGCGCGAGGCGCTGGATGCGCCCCTCGTGCGGCAGGTTGAGCGCGAACCAGTCCAGTTCGATGTCATCGCCATGCGGCTGTTCCCAGGTCCGAGCCATCAGCTGGTCGCGGCGCGCGCTGGCTTTCCAGGCGATGCTGCGCAGCGGGTCGCCCGGCTGGTAGTTGCGCAGCAGGTGCAGGTCGTCGCCGGCGAAGTGCGGGCGGCGCTGTTCGCCATCGCGCTGGGTGTCGGGCAGTGGCGGGCCAGCAGGTTCCGGTGGTGGATAGACCAGCCAGGGATCGGCCGGGTGCAGCACCGCCCAGGCGCGAGCCAGTCCGAGCGGACGCGTGGTGACCAGTTCGATGCGGCCGGGTTCCAGCCAACCGCGGCGCGTGGTGGGCACTTGCACTTCCGCCACGCCGCCTTGGTGCGCGGGGAGCGCCAGCAGGCCGTCGGCTTCGCCCAGGCGGCCGCGGATGCCGTCGCGGGGGCGGTCGTCATCGGCGGCAAAGGCGATCCGCAGCGGCATCGGCTGGCCCGCCGCGACCGGTTCGGCGGCGATCGCCGTGACCCGCAGGCCGGACAGTTGCAGGTGCGCCGCGACCAGGCTGGCGAGGCCTGCGCCAGCCAGCAGCAGCCCGAGCAGGAGTGCCGGGTTGTTGTTGTAGTTGAGCGCCCCCAGCGCCATGGTCACGACCAGCAGCATGAAGAACAGCCCGAAGCGGGTCGGCAGCACGTACACGCGGCGGCGGTCGATGCGGATCGGCAGTGCCTCGCCCTCGCGCGGCCGGATCCAGCGCGAGAGGGCATCGACCAGTCGCGAGCGCGGCACGGCACTCAATCGAGTGGCACCGCCCGCAGCACCGATCTGGCCAGCTGGCTGGCGTCGCCGGCATCGCCATCGCCCACCAGCCTGTGCGCGGCCAGCGGCACGAACAGCGCCTGCACGTCTTCCGGCAGCGCGTGGTCGCGACCGAGCAGCAGCGCATGCGCACGGGCGGCCCGCAGCAGTGCGAGGCCGGCGCGTGGCGACAGGCCGATGCGCACGCCCGGGTGCTGGCGGCTGCGCGCCAGCAGCGCCTGCACGTAGCCGATCAGTGGCTCGCTGGCATGCACGGAAAGCACGGCCTGCTGCAGCGCGAGCACTTCGTTTTCGGCCAGCAACGGGCGCGCCTGCGCGATCAGTGCGCGACGGTCCTCGCCGGTCAGCAGGGCACGTTCGGCCGCGGCGTCGGGATAACCCATCGATAGCCGCAGAAGGAAGCGGTCGAGCTGCGAATCCGGCAGCGGGTAGGTGCCGGAGAGGTCCAGCGGATTCTGCGTGGCAATGACGAAGAACGGAGCGGGCAGGGCGCGGGTGGTGCCGTCGATCGTCACCTGCTGCTCGGCCATCGCCTCGAGCAGGGCGCTCTGCGTGCGCGGCGGCGCGCGGTTGATCTCGTCGGCGAGCAGGATGTTGCTGAACACCGGTCCGGGATGGAATTCGAAGCCGCGGCTGCCGCTGTCGTAGACCGAGACGCCGACCACGTCGGCGGGCAGCAGGTCGGAGGTGAACTGCACGCGCTGGAACTTCAGTCCGAGGGTGGCGGCCAACGCATGCGCCAGCGTGGTCTTGCCCAGCCCCGGCAGGTCCTCGATCAGCAGGTGGCCGCCGGCCAGCAGCGCGACGAACGCCAGCCGCACCTCCTGCGCCTTGCCCAGCACGAGTGCGTTGACCTGCGCTTGCGCCGCGCGCAGGCGCTGTTTCAGGGTGTCAACAGGGGGTGTGTCCAAGTCGGTTAACCTTTGCGGCCGCGAAACCCGTTTCCAGTCCATGAGTTTACCGATCCCCGATCGTCAGGATTCCGGCTGGCGGCAGCGCTTCCTGTGGGCCTGGGCACTGGTGCTGCTGGCCAAGGTGCTGATCGCCTGGCGCCTGCCGCTGTTCGTGGACGAGGCGTTCTACTGGCAGGAAGGCCAGCATCTTGCGCTGGCCTATTCGGACCTGCCGGGCCTGACCGCCTGGCTGACCCGGTTGGGCGTGACGCTCGGTGGCCACCACGTGTTGGCGGTGCGGATGCCGTTCCTGCTGATGGCGGCGCTGTTGCCCTGGCTGGTCGCCAAGGTGTCCGCACGCTGGTTCGGCGAGAAGGCAGGCTGGCAGGCGGGCCTGTTGACCCTGCTGATGCCGCTGTCCGGCACGCTCGGACTACTGGCCGTGCCCGACGTGCCGCTGGCGCTGGCCACAGCATTGTGCCTGGATGCCGGCGCGCGGCTGATGGATCGCGTCAACGCCGGGCGCGCACTGGAACTGGCGCTGGGCCTGTCCATCGGTGCGCTCAGCCATTACCGATTCCTCGGCGTGATCGCTGTCGGCTTCCTCGCGCTGCTGCTGTTGGCAGAGGGACGCCGGCTGTTCCGCGATCCGCGCGTACTGATCGCGCTGGCGATCGGCGTGGTGGCGTGGGTGCCGCTGCTGGCCTGGAACATCGACAACGCCGAAGCCGGCTTGCGCTTCCAGCTGCTGGAGCGGCATCCCTGGCGCTTCCACGCCGACGGCGCCTCGTTCCTGCTGATCCAGGCGCTGCTGGTGACGCCGCTGCTGTTCATCGCGCTGGTGCAGACGTTCCTGATGGCCGCGCGTTCCGGTGGTGGCGAACGGTCGCAGTGGCGGTACTTCGGCCTGCTGGGCGGCATCTCGACACTGGGCTTCTTCGTGCTCGGCTTCTTCGCCGACAACGAGCGGATCAGCTTCCACTGGACGCTGCCGGGCTATCTTGCGCTGCTGGCTGCCGCGCCGGTGGTGCTGGCGCGCTGGGGGCGCGTCTGGCGTCGATTGACCTGGGGCCTGCTCGCGGCAGGCCTGGTGGCAATGCTGGGCTGGTACGGCGTGATCTCGGCTTCCTCGCTGCGCGAGCGGCTGGCGGCGGAGAAGTGGTATCCGGCCAACTTCGCCGGGTGGGAGGCCGTTGCCGATGCCGCCCGCGAGGAACTGGCGGAGATGCCCGAGGGCACCGTGCTGGTGGCCGACAACTTCAAGCTCGGTGCCGAACTGGGCTTCCAGCTGCGCGACCCCGACATCCGCGTGCTGGACCACCCCTTGAATCACAAGCACGGTCGCGCGCCGCAGCTGCGGCTGTGGGGGCTGGAAGGCGAGGGCGCGCTGCCCGCACCCGGCACCCCCGTGCTGCTGGCGATCGGTACCAACGAGGTCCGCTACCGCGACCTGCTGGCCCATTACCACGGGCTTTGCGCGAGGGTGGGGCCGATCCCGCCGGCACGCAGCATCAATGTCGATCACGGCGCGCAGCGGTTCGTGCTGGTGCGGCTGCCGCAAGGCATCCGTCCGGGTGGCGATGCGGCCTGCAGCACCCCTGCGATGGCCTACGTCGATGCACCCTCCGCCGGCGCCCGCGTCGCGCGCCACTTCACGGTCCGGGGCTGGGCGTTCCGGGACGGCGTGGGTCTTGCCAGGATCGACATCCTGCTCGACGGCAAGCCGGTGGCCATGGCCACCTACGGCATCCCGCAGCCCGGCGTGGCTGAATACTGGAAAATCAGCACCGACGCGCAGCACCCACGCGTGGGATTCGAGGCCAAGGTCGATGCCTCGGCGCTGGCGCCCGGCCTGCATTGGCTGGGGTTGCGGCTGACCGGCAACGATGGCGTGGTGGTGGATTGGGCGGAGCAGCCGGTCCGGATTTCCGACTGACGCGGCCGGTTTGACAGCGCACGCGGCGATCCCTACCATTCTCCGGCTTATGTCCGTCGATTCGTCACTTGCTGTCGATGCATGGCGCATGGTGTCGGCGCGACGGGTGCTGGAAGGCGAGGTTCCGCTGGAACGCTTGGAACGCCTGGTCAGCCTGCTTGCGAATGCCGAAGGCGTGGCGCGCTACCGCATCGAGTTCGGGCGCGACGCGCTGCAGGTGCCGTTCGCACGGTTGTGGATCCAGGCGGACCTGCCGCTGACCTGCCAGCGCAGCCTGCAGGTGTTCGTGCAACCCGCGCGGATCGAGCAGGCCCTCGGGCTAATCCGCGAGGAAGCCGACGAGGCCGCGCTGCCGGAGGAATACGAGCCGCTGCTGGTACCCGAGGACGGCCGCATCGTCCCGCAGGCGCTGGTGGAGGACGAGTTGATCCTCGCGGTGCCGGTGGTACCGGTCGCACCGGGGTCCGAGGCGGTCGAGCGTGACTGGCCGGTGAGCGCGGACGAAGCCGCCCAGGCCAGCCCGTTCGCGGCACTGTCGGCCCTGAAGAAGGCCGGCGACGGCAACTGATTTTTTAGCAGCAACACAGCTTTCATTGGAGTTGAACCATGGCAGTCCAGAAGTCCCGCGTCTCCCCGTCCAAGCGTGGCATGCGCCGCGCCCACGACAAGCTGGCGGCGAAGCAGCTCGCGACCGATCCGACCAGCGGCGAGACGCACGTGCGTCACCACGTGACCGCCGATGGCTACTACCGCGGCAAGAAGGTCATCGAGACCCGTTCCAAGGTCGTCGACGAAGATTGACCCCGCGCGCTCCGCGCAGTCCGTTCGCACATGACGATGCCGGCGCAAGCCGGTATCGTCTCGTCGTGTCCGCGATCCGCGACGGCTTCCGCCGTAGGCGCTTCGCCCGATCCCGCGTCGATGAGGGCAATACCGCATGACCGCTTCCCCGCGCACCTTCTCCCGCATCGCCGGCACCGGCAGCGCGCTGCCCGTGCGCGCGCTCAGCAATGACGAGCTCGCCAGGACCGTCGATACCAGCGATGAGTGGATCGCCAGCCGCACCGGCATCCGCCAGCGCCACGTGGCCGGCGAGGGCGAGACCACGGTTTCGCTGGCGCGCGATGCGGCATTGAAGGCGATGGAGGCGGCCGGCGTCGGCCCCGACGACATCGACATGATCGTGCTCGGCACCACTACGCCGAACCTGATCTTCCCCTCTTCCGCCTGCCTGCTGCAGGCCGAGCTCGGCATCCGCAACGGCTGCCCGGCGTTCGACGTCAACGCCGCCTGCTCGGGTTTCATCTTCGCGCTGTCGGTGGCGGACAAGTTCATCCGCAGCGGCGACGCGCGCACCGTCCTGGTGGTGGGCTCCGAAACGCTCACCCGCATGGTCGACTGGACCGACCGCAGCACCTGCGTGCTGTTCGGTGACGGCGCCGGCGCGGTGGTCCTGCGCGCGGATTCGGACACCGGCATCCTCAGCACCCACCTGCATGCCGATGGCAGCAAGAAGGAGCTGCTGTGGAACCCGGTCGGCGTGTCGGAAGGCTTCAAGCCGGAGGAGCACAACGCCGGCGTCAGGGTGCTGATGACCGGCAACGACGTGTTCAAGCACGCGGTGAAGGCGCTCGACTCGGTGGTCGAGGAAACCCTCGAGGCCAACGGACTGGACCGCCATGACATCGACTGGCTGATCCCGCACCAGGCCAACCTGCGCATCATCGAGGCCACCGCCAAGCGGCTGGACATGCCGATGGAGCGGGTGATCGTCACCGTGGACCAGCATGGCAACACCTCGTCGGGCTCGGTGCCGTTGGCGCTGGACGCGGCGGTGCGCTCGGGCAAGGTGCAGCGCGGCCAACTGCTGCTGCTGGAAGCCTTCGGCGGCGGCTTCACTTGGGGATCGGCGCTGCTGCGCTACTGATCGCGGGCCGCCGTGCAGGCATACGTACGGGTACAGACGCGCGCAGCGGCGCCCCGTTAGACTGCGACGTTCCTGCAATCACGGAACGCCTGAGTGAGCGAACAACTGGCATTCGTCTTTCCCGGCCAAGGCTCGCAGAGTCTCGGCATGCTAGCCGATCTGGCTCAGCGTCACCCGGTCGTCATCGACACCTTTGCCGAAGCCTCCGAAGGCGCCGGACTCGACCTCTGGGCGCTGGCCCGGCAGGGGCCGGAGGCGCAGCTCAACCAGACCGAATTCACCCAGCCTGCGCTGCTCGCGGCGGGCGTGGCGGTGTGGCGCGCATGGCAGGCAGCCGGTGGCGCGCAGCCCGCGATGCTGGCGGGTCACAGCCTGGGCGAGTACAGCGCGCTGGTCGCCGCCGGCGCCCTGCCGCTGGCCGAAGGTGCGAAGCTGGTCCGCACCCGCGGCCAGTTGATGCAGGCGGCCTGTCCGCCCGGCAGTGGCGCGATGGCTGCGGTGATCGGTGCCGAGGACGCACTGGTGCAGGAAGTCTGCGAGGCGGCCACCGACGCCGGCGTGGTGGTGCCTGCCAACTTCAATTCCCCGGGCCAGATCGTGATCGGCGGTGATGCCGCGGCGGTGGACCGCGCGCTGGCCCTGCTGGCCGAGCGTGGCGTGCGCAAGGCGGTGAAGCTGGCGGTGAGCGTGCCTTCGCACACCCCGCTGATGCGCGAGGCCGCCGCGCGGCTGGCGGAGGCGATGGAGGGCCTTTCGTGGGCGTTGCCGGCGATCCCGGTGGTGCAGAACGTCGATGCCGCGGTGGTGGAC
>JAEXBT010000049.1 GCA_023393895.1 Pseudomonadota bacterium | reverse complement strand
TCGGCTTCCCCGGCGAGACCGATGCCGATTTCGAGAAGACGATGAAGCTGATCGAGGATGTCGGCTTCGACCAGTCCTTCTCCTTCATCTATTCGCGCCGTCCGGGCACGCCCGCGGCCGACCTGCCCGATGACGTCGACGATGCGACCAAGCACGCGCGGCTCTCGCGGCTGCAGGCGCACATCAACGCCCACAGCCTCGGGATCTCGAAGGCGATGGTCGGCAGCACGCAAAAGGTGCTGGTGACCGGCACCTCTCGCAAGGATGACAACGAACTGACGGGCAAGACCGAGAACATGCGGCAGGTGAATTTCCCCGGCCATCCGCGCCTGATCGGCGGGTTCGTGGACGTCGTGATCACCGAAGCGCTGCCGAATTCGCTGCGCGGACGGGTGGTGACCGGCTGAGGCCGCCGCCCACACGCGCCCACCACCCCGCTTGCGGCATAGTGAGCGCCCCCGCACTCCGGCCCGCCCGCATGCCACAGCACGATTTCGCCCTGGAACCCGCCGACAGCGAACGCCTCGCCAACCTCGCGGGGCCGTTCGACGCCCACCTGCGCCAGCTGGAACTCCGGCTGGGCGTGGAAATCTCCAATCGCGGCAATGTCTTCCGCGTCAAGGGCGAGGACGCCCACGCCGTCGCGCTGGCGGAAAAGGTGCTGCGCGAGCTCCATGCCGAGGCCGGCGAAACCGTGTTCGACGGCCATGCATTGAACGTGCGCCTGGGCGGGTTGATCGGCGAGCCCGAGGCGCCGGCCGCCCGTGATGGCGACTACATCCCCCAGGACGTCTCGGTGCGGGTCAAGCGCGGCACCATCAAGGGGCGCGGCGCGAACCAGAAGAAGTACCTGCACGCGATCGCCACCCACGACATCAACTTCGGCATCGGGCCGGCCGGCACCGGCAAGACCTTCCTGGCCGTGGCGATGGCGGTGGATGCGCTCAACGAATCGCGCGTGCAACGCCTGATCCTGGTCCGCCCCGCGGTGGAGGCCGGCGAGAAGCTCGGCTTCCTGCCGGGCGACCTCACGCAGAAGGTCGATCCCTACCTGCGCCCGCTCTACGACGCGCTCTACGAGATGCTCGGCGTGGAGAAGGTGGTGAAGCTGCTGGAAAAGAACGTCATCGAGATCGCGCCGCTGGCCTACATGCGTGGCCGCACGCTCAACGATGCCTTCGTGATCCTCGACGAGGCGCAGAACACCACCATCGAGCAGATGAAGATGTTCCTGACCCGCCTCGGCTTCGGCAGCACCGCCGTCATCACCGGCGACATGACCCAGATCGACCTGCCCAAGCACGTCAAGTCGGGCCTGAAGGACGCGATCGAGGTGCTGCGCGATGTGGATGGCGTCAGCTTCGCGTTCTTCGAATCCCGCGACGTGGTGCGGCATCCGCTGGTCGCGCGGATCGTGAATGCCTACGAGAAGCGCGACGCACGGGATGACGCGACCGGCCCTTCCGCAACGGCGTAGACTGGTCGACCGATGCCGGCCATCGCCGACGCCCGTGCGGGCGCGGGACTGGCCGGCTGGCGACTGGAGATCCCCATGACCCGCGGCCCGCTCGAACTCGATGTTGCCGTCAGTTACGGCGCACCCCGCAAGGGCGTGCCCGCGCCTGCCTCGTTCCGCCGCTGGGTGGCCGCCGCGCTGCAGGACCGCATCCGCGAAGCCGACCTGGCGATCCGCATCGTGGACGCCGAGGAAGGCCAGGCGCTCAACCGGCATTACCGCGGCAAGGACTACGCCACCAACGTCCTGAGCTTCCCCGCCGAGCGACCGCCGGGCCTGCCGGAGGAGGCGCGCTTCCCGCTGCTGGGCGACCTGGTGATCTGCGCACCGGTGGTGGCCCGCGAGGCCGCCGATCAGGGCAAGCCCGTCGCGGCCCACTATGCCCACCTGACCGTGCACGGCACCTTGCACCTGCTGGGCTGGGACCACGAGGACGACGCCGACGCCCAGGCGATGGAGCAACTGGAGCGCGAGATCCTGGCCGCGCTCGGCGTGGACGACCCCTACCGCGGCTGAGCCGGGTCAGGCATCCGAAAGCAGCTTGCGCCAGCCTTCGTTGCCGAGTTCTTCCATCTTCGCGATGTTCCGCTCGATGATCGCATCGGGTTCCGGATAGGCCTCCACCGCACGGTCGATGCTGTCCTCGCGCAGCAGGTGCAGCACCGGGTGCGGCGAGCGGTTGGTGTTGTTGCCCGGGTCGCCCTCGTCGGTATCGGCGAAGCGGTACGCCGGATGGAAGCTGGCCACCTGCAGGATGCCGTCGAGTTCCAGTGCCTCCAGCAGCGCATCGGCTTCATCGAGGAAATCGTTGTAGTCGAGGAAATCCTCGAGCACGCCCGGATGCACCAGCAGGGTGGTGTCCACCTGCTCGGGCGGCGTGTCGCGCAGGCGCAGCATCTCTTCGCCCAGTTCCTCGCGCAGGTCGTCCACGCCGGTGGCATCGGATACCACGATCCGCACCTGGTTGCGCACGTACACCGACTTGGCGAACGGGCACAGGTTGAGGCCGATCACCGCCCGCTCCAGCCAGCGGCGGATGTCCTGCTCCACTTTCTGCTTGTCGATGTCCATGCGCGCCTCCCTGTCTTGCGTGGCCTGCGCCGGCCGGTCAGTCGCGGAAATTCTCGAACTGCAGCGGCAACTCGAATTCCTTGCCACGCAGGAGTGCGATGGCCTGCTGCAGGTCGTCGCGCTTCTTGCCGTTGACGCGCAGCTTGTCGCCGTTGATCTGGCTGTCCACCTTGAGCTTGCTGGCCTTGAGTTCGGCCTGCAGCTTCTTCGCCAGCTCGCGCTCGATGCCCTGCTTCACCGTGATCTTCTGGCGGGCACCAGCCACGTTGGTCTCGATGTCGCCGGCCTCCAGGCAGCGCGGGTCGATCTTGCGGGCGATCAGGCGCGCGCGCAGGATGTCGTCCATCTGCTGCAGCTGGAACTCGCTGGGCGCGGAAAGCGCGATCACCGCGTCCTCCAGGGTGAAGGAGGCATCGACGCCCTTGAAATCGAAGCGGGTGCCGAGCTCGCGATTGGCCTGGTCCACGGCGTTGGTGACTTCGTGCACGTCCACTTCGGAGACGATGTCGAAGGAAGGCATGGCTTCGTCCTTGATGGGGCAAACGATGAGGATACCCCGCCGCGTCCACGGCCGTGGCGGGGTGCTAGCCTGACCCACCCTGCCAGGAAGGCCCGGATGCCCGACGCCCGTGATCCCCGCCGCGCCGCCCGGCTGATGCTCGGCGCCGTGCTGGCCTTCGCCTGCATGGATGCATCGATGAAGCTGCTCTCGGCGCATTACGCGCCATTGCAGGTGGGCGCCCTGCACGGCTTCGCCTCGCTGCCGTTCGTGCTGGCGTGGGCGGTGAGCGGCC
>JAEXBT010000145.1 GCA_023393895.1 Pseudomonadota bacterium | reverse complement strand
GTGGCGCGCGGCCGGCTCGTCGAACGTGGAAGAGATGACCTCGCCGCGCACGGTGCGCTGCATCTCGGTCACTTCCTCCGGGCGCTCGTCGATGAGCAGCACGATCAGGTGCACTTCGGGATGATTGGTCGTGATCGCGGTGGCGATCTGCTGCATCATCATCGTCTTGCCGGCCTTGGGCGGGCTGACGATCAGCGCGCGCTGGCCCTTGCCCTGCGGCGCCATGAGATCAAGGATGCGGCCGGTGATGTCCTCGCTCGAGCCGTCACCGCGCTCCAGCCTGAAGCGCTTGCGCGGGAACAGCGGGGTCAGGTTCTCGAACAGCGTCTTGTTCTTCGAGGCCTCGATCGGCTCGCCGTTGATGGTGTCGACGATGTTGAGGGCGAAGTAGCGCTCGCCGTCCTTCGGCCAGCGGATGCGGCCGGCGATGTGGTCTCCGGTGCGCAGGTTGAAGCGGCGGATTTGGCTGGGCGAGATGTAGGTGTCATCGGGGCCGGCCAGGTAGCTGGCCTCGGCCGCGCGCAGGAAGCCGAAGCCGTCCGGCAGGATCTCCAGCACGCCGTCGGCGGCCACGCCCTCGCCATGGCGCGTCAGCACCTTGAGCAGGGCGAAGATGATGTCCTGCTTGCGCGCGCGCGCCACGCCGTCGGTGATCTGCAGCTGCTCGGCGATGTCGAGCAGCTTGGGCGCCGGCATCCGCTTGAGGTCGGACAGCGAGTACTGCGGGAAGCCCTCGGGTACCTGCGGATGCGGGCGCGGCACGAAGGGCTCCTGCGGGCCGCCGTCTTCGGGCATGCCGTCGCGGTAGCGATCGCGTTGCCGGTCGCGGCGGTTCTTGAAGCGCTCGCGGCGGTTGTTGCCCCGCTGCTCGTGGCGCTGCTCGCGCGGCTGGCCGTCTTCGCTGGACGCGGCGGGAACCCCCTCCTTCGCGACCGGCTCCGCCCCGGGATTGGGTGCGGGTTCGGCCGGAGGCGGCGCAGCCGGCGGCGCTTCTGCGGCTGGCACCGCAGGCGAGGGCGAGTCGGGCGGGGTGGCGGCTTCAGCGGCCTCGGCGGGCTTGGCCTTGGGCGGGCGGCCACGGCGCTTCGGCGCCGCGGGTGGCGGAACGTCTTGGGTGTTGTCGTCTTCGGACAAGGGGAAACCTCGCAATGGCGAGCTGCCTGCGTTGCACAGGCGGACTGCGTCGGGAAGAAAGAAGGGATGGGGTCGTCGGCGTTGCAGGGCTGCGCACGCGGCGCGCGGTCAATCGCCGGAAATCAACGCTATCAAAGCGCGGGCCACGCGGCAAGCGCCGCGCGGACCGGAGGGGGACGCCGGTTCAGGCGACCGGGAGTGCCTTGTCGATGAGGGCGGCGAGCTGGGGCTTGCCGACCGCGCCGATCTGGGTGCCGTGCACCTGGCCGTCCTTGAACACCAGCAGCATCGGGATGGAGCGCACGTGGTACTTCAGCGCGGTCTGCTGGTTCTGGTCGACATCGACCTTCACCACCTTGGCCTTGCCGGCGTATTCGTCGGCCAGCTGGTCGAGCGCGGGGGCGATCATCCGGCACGGGCCGCACCACGGCGCCCAGAAATCCACCAGCACCGGGACATCCGATTCGAGCACCTCGCGGGCGAAGTCGGAATCGGTGGCGTGGATGACGTTGTCGCTCATGGCGGCTCCTGCGGCTGTGGGAAGGCGGGTGCCTGCTAAACTGGGGCGTTTCCGGGCGATTTCAACCGGCCCACGCCCTGCGCGGCACGCGATCCCAAGTCTGCGGCGCGCCCTTCCGACTTGCAAGCGCACTGCGCCACGACTCCTCATCCATGTCCGACAAACCGCTGACCGACGTCACCTTTTCCTCCTTCGACCTGCACCCGAGCCTGCTCGCGGGGCTGGAAGCGGCGGGCTTCACCCGCTGCACGCCGATCCAGGCGCTGACCCTGCCGCTGGCGCTGGCCGGCCGCGATGTCGCCGGCCAGGCCCAGACCGGCACCGGCAAGACGCTGGCCTTCCTAGTCGCGGCGATCAACCGGCTGCTGACCCGGCCGGCGCTGGCCGAGCGCAAGCCCGAGGACCCGCGCTGCCTGATCCTGGCGCCGACCCGCGAGCTGGCCATCCAGATCCACAAGGACGCGATGAAGTTCGCTTCCGACCTCGGTCTGAAGATCGCACTGGTCTACGGCGGCGTCGATTACGACAAGCAGCGCGCGCAGCTGCAGGCCGGCGCCGACATCATCATCGCCACCCCGGGCCGCCTGATCGATTACGTCAAGCAGCACAAGGTGGTGAGCCTGCACGCCTGCGAGATGTGCATCCTCGATGAAGCCGACCGCATGTTCGACCTCGGCTTCATCAAGGACATCCGCTTCCTGCTGCGGCGCATGCCGGTGCGCACCGAGCGCCAGACCCTGCTGTTCTCGGCCACGCTGAGCCACCGCGTGCTGGAGCTGGCCTACGAGCACATGAACGAGCCGGAGAAGCTCGTCGTCGAGACCGAGCACATCACCGCGGCGAAGGTCCGGCAGAAGCTCTACTACCCGGCGGATGAGGAAAAGCTGCCGCTGCTGCTCGGCCTGCTCTCGCGCTCCGAGGGCGCGCGGACGATGGTCTTCGTCAACACCAAGGCGTTCGTCGAGCGCGTCGCCCGTGCGCTGGAGCGCGCCGGCTACCGCGTCGGCGTGCTTTCGGGCGACGTGCCGCAGAAGAAGCGCGAGACCCTTCTGAAAAAGTTCCAGGCCGGACAGCTCGAGATCCTGGTGGCCACCGATGTCGCCGCGCGCGGCCTGCACATCGACGGCGTGTCGCACGTATACAACTACGACCTGCCGTTCGATGCCGAGGACTACGTGCACCGCATCGGCCGCACCGCGCGCCTGGGCGCCGAAGGCGATGCGATCAGCTTCGCCTGCGAGCGCTACGCGATGGGCCTGCCGGACATCGAGGCCTACATCGAGCAGAAGATCCCGTCCGAGCCGGTCACCGCCGAGCTGCTGACCGCGCTGCCGCGCCCCGAGCGTGCTAAGGCGGCCGAGGGCGAGGCGGGTGAATCGATCGGCGAGATCTTCAAGGAGGCCCGCGAACAGCGTGCCGCCGATGAGGCGCGTCGTGACGGGGGTCGCAGCCGCGGCGGCCGTGGCGAACGCGCCGGTGGCCGCAGTGGCGAGCGCCGTGGCCCACGCACCGAAGGCCGTGCCGAAGGCGAGGGCGAGGGCGAGCGTCGCGAACGTCGGCCGCGTGGCCCGAAGCCTGTGGTGGAAGGCGTGGAAGCCGCATCGACCCCAACGCCTGCGGCACCCGCACACGGCGATGCCGAGAAGGCGCCGCGCAAACGGCGTCGCCGCCGTCGCGGCAAGCCGGTCGAGGGCGCGGCGCCCACGAACGGCAACGCTGCCAACGTGCAGGCGGTGAGCCAGGCCAAGCGTGCACTGGACGTGCCGCCGGTCAAGGTCGAAGCCCCGGCATCGCGCGAGGGCTCGCTGCTGGCGAGGATCGGTCGCGGCCTGAAGTCGCTGGTCACGCGCGGCCCCTCGCAGCGGCACTGAAACGGGTTCCCGCAATGGCCGGCCGTTCGGGCGGGCAGGCATAATCGCGCCATGGCCATCCTCCGTTTCGAAAAGGTGAGCAAGCGCTATGCCGGTGGGCAGGACGCGCTGTCGGAGGTGAGCTTCGAAGTGCAGCCCGGGGAGATGCTGTTCATCACCGGGCACTCGGGCGCGGGCAAGAGCACGCTGCTGAAACTGATCCAGCTGGCCGAGCGGCCGACGCGCGGCGCGGTACTGTTCGAGGACAGGAACCTGCTCAAGGTGCGCGGACGAAAAGTGGCGATGCACCGGCGTGATGTCGCGGTGGTCTACCAGAACCACCTGCTGCTCACCGACCGCAGCGTGCACGAGAACGTCGCCCTGCCGCTGATCCTGCGCGGCATGCGCCGCGGCGAGATCGGCAAGCGGGTGCGCTCGATGCTGGAGCGGCTCGGCCTCGGCGGGCGCGAGAAGGCGCTGCCGACCCAGTTGTCGGCGGGCGAACAGCAGCGCGTGGGCATTGCCCGCGCGCTGGTCGGCGAGCCGCGCCTGCTGGTGGCCGACGAGCCGACCGGCAACCTCGACCCCACGCTGTCGGCCGAGATCATGGAGCTGTTCGCTTCGTTGCCCGAGCGCGGTACCAGCGTGATGGTGGCCAGCCACGACCTCGGCCTGGTCAAGCGGATGAAGAAGCGCGTGCTGGTGCTCGACCACGGCCGGCTGGCGGACGACATCGCGCCGGAGGACCTGGCCGATGAATAAGCCGCAGGCCCCGGTGACGCAATCCGGCGTCGGCACCTGGTTCGACCACCACCTGTACTCGTTGGTTGCGAGCCTGGGCCGCGCGCTGCGCAAGCCGTGGGCGACCCTGCTCACGATCGGGGTGATGGCGGTGGCGCTGTCGCTGCCGCTCGGCCTCGGCCTGATCCTGTCCAACGTCGAGCGCTTCACCGGCAGCGTCGAGGCCTCGCGCGAGATCAGCGTCTTCCTCAAGCCCGAGATCGCGCTTGAGCGTGCGCGGGCACTCGCCGGCGAGCTGCGCGAGCGGGCGGATGTCGCCAACCTCGCATGGGTGACGCCGGAAGAGGGACTGGCACAGTTCCGCCAGGACAGCGTGCTCGGCAATGCGGTGGACCAGCTCGAAGGCAACCCGCTGCCGCACCTGTACATCGTCACGCCGAAGGGCGACGAAGCACGGCTCGCCGAAGCCCTGCGCGCGCTGCCCGAAGCCGAGCTGGTCCAGCACGATGCGGTCTGGCGCGAGCGACTCGACCAGTGGCTGTCGTTCGGCCGCCGGCTAGCGTGGGTGCTTGCGCTGCTGCTCGGAATCGGTGCGCTGCTGGTGGTCGGCAACACGGTGCGACTGGATATCCAGTCACGCAAGGAGGAGATCGGCGTGCTGCAGCTGCTCGGTGCCACCGATGGCTTCATCCGCCGGCCGTTCCTCTATCTGGGCGCGTGGTACGGGCTGGCCGCGGGACTGGTTGCGCTCGGCCTGCTGACCGCGGCCAACCACTACCTTTCGCCGCCGCTCGCGCAGCTCGCCGCCAGCTACGGCAGCCGCTTCGCGCTGCAGGGCTTCAATCCTCTGCAGGCGCTGCTGGTCGCGCTCGGTGCCGGCCTGCTCGGCTGGCTCGGTGCAGGCCTGGTCACCGGCCACTACCTGCGCCAGACGCGCCCGGAGCGCTGATGAACGCACATCGCCATGACCTGCGCCATGTGGTCTCCGACGCCCCGCGGGTGATGGTGGTCGATGGCTCGAAACTGGTGCGCAAGCTGATCGGCGATGTGCTGGTGAAGGAGCTGCCCAACGTCACCGTGCTGCCCTGCGAGAGCCTGGCCGCCGCGCGCGCGCAGCTGGCTTCGGGCGGGGTCGACCTGGTCACGACGGCGCTGGCACTGCCGGATGGCGACGGCCTGGCCGTCGCCGATGCGGTACGGGAATCAGCGGGACAGGCCTATGTGCCGGTCATCGTGGTCTCGGGCGAGGCGCAGGCGCGGCTTGAGGCACGCACGCTGGGCGACGAGGTCACCGACTGGTTCGACAAGTCGCTCGGCATGGGCGCGCTCGCCACCTTCATCCGTGGCTATGTGCATCCGGAATCGGTCCCGGGCGCGCACGTCCTCTACGTCGAGGACAGCCGGGTGGTCGCCCACGCCACCAAGAAGATGCTGGAATCCCATGCCTTGCGCGTGACCCACCTGGCCAGCGCCGAGGATGCGGTCGCCTGGCTGGACGCCCGCACGGCCGAAGACGGCCAGCCCGGCTGTGATCTGGTGCTGACCGACATGTATCTCACCGGCCAGCTCACCGGCCAGGACGTGCTGTCCCACGTCCGCGAGCGGCTGGGCCACGGCAAGCGCCGTTTGCCGGTGCTGGTGATGACCGGCGACGAGAACGCCGACAACCAGCGCGGGCTGATCCAGGCCGGCGCCAACGACCTGGTGCTCAAGCCCATCGAGGAGCGCCTGTTGCTGACCAAGACCCTGTTCCAGCTGCGCCTGGCGATGGCGTCGGAGCCCAGCGCGTCCCCGGCATGAGCACGCCTCGCGAGTTGCGGCTTGAACTGTCGTGGACAGCGCGCGTCGGTGACTGGTTCGCGCGCGAGGACATGCAGGCGTTGTCGACCTTCCTGCGCGCCCGCCGCGCCGCCGGTGCGCGCATCCACCCGGCGCCGGGACGCATCTTCGCCGCGTTCGACGCCACCCCGTTCGACGCGGTGAAGGTGGTGATCCTGGGCCAGGACCCCTACCACGGCCCCGGGCAGGCGCATGGGCTCTGCTTTTCGGTGCTGCCGGGCGTGCCGGTGCCGCCATCGCTCGACAACATCTACAAGGAACTGCAGGCCGATGTGGGCTTCCAGCGGCCCACTCACGGCTACCTGATGCCCTGGGCGTCGCGTGGCGTATTGCTGCTCAACAGCGTGCTGACGGTCGAGGAGGGGCGCGCCGGCAGCCATCAGGGCAAGGGCTGGGAAGGCTTCACCGACCATGTCATCGATGTGCTCAACCGCGAGCGCGAGGGACTGGTGTTCCTGCTCTGGGGCAGCTACGCGCAGGCCAAGGGCAAGGTGATCGACGCGCGCCGTCACCGCGTGCTGAAGGCGCCGCATCCCTCGCCGCTGTCGGCGCATCGGGGCTTCCTCGGCTGCCGGCACTTCTCCCAGGCCAACGATTACCTGGCGCGTCGCGGCCTGGCCGGCATCGACTGGTCGCTCCCCGCACAGGCCAGCGCCGGCTGAACGCTTGCAAACGGTCATCGGATCCCCACCTCGGCATAACGCGCCGGATGCTGGAATGGCGCAGCCCCGGAACCTGCAACCGTTCCATGAATGGAACAAAACACTGCATCTCCGCCGTTAGCACTCACCCGTGACGACTGCTAAAATCACCGACATGACTGCAACCCCTGCGACATATCCGCTGATTCCCAACAACCTGCCGGTGCCGAGCGCGATCGGCTCGCTCGAGTCCTACATCGGCGCGGTGCACCAGATCCCCGTGCTGAGCGTGGAGGACGAGCAGGCGTTCGCCCGCCGCCTGCGCGAAGACAACGACATCGCCGCGGCACAGAACCTGATCCTGGCCCACCTGCGCTTCGTCGTGCACGTGGCGCGCGGCTACAACGGCTACGGGCTGCAACTGGCTGATCTCATCCAGGAAGGCAACGTCGGCCTGATGAAGGCGGTCAAGCGCTTCGACCCCGACATGGGCGTGCGCCTGGTCAGCTTCGCGGTGCACTGGATCCGCGCCGAGATGCACGAGTTCATCATCAAGAACTGGCGCATCGTCAAGGTGGCCACCACCAAGGCGCAGCGCAAGCTGTTCTTCAACCTGCGCAAATCCAAGACGCGCTTGGGCTGGATGAACATGGCCGAGGTCCGCGCGGTGGCCGAGGATCTCAACGTCCCGGTCAGCGAGGTGCTGGAGATGGAAGCGCGCCTGTCCGGCCGCGACATCGGCTTCGATGCGCCGGATTCCGACGATGACGATCGCGCGCCGCCTTCGCCGGTCACGTGGCTGGCTGCCGAGGGCGAGGACCCCGCGCAGGCCTACGAGCGCAACGACAGCGAGGACCACCAGCTGGCGATGCTGCGCGAAGGCCTGGCCGAACTGGACGCGCGCTCGCGCGACATCGTGAAGCGTCGCTGGCTGGACGCCGACAACAAGGTGACCCTGCAGGAACTGGCCGACGAGTACGGCGTCAGCGCCGAGCGCATCCGCCAGATCGAAGCGAACGCGCTGAAGAAGATGAAGGCGCTGTTCGCGGCCTGAGCATCGGGCCCTGTATCCATCCCAAGACACGAACGGCCCGGAGCGATCCGGGCCGTTTGCGCTGGGTGATGATGCCGCCTCGTAGGATCGCTTACGGCTGCACCAGACCCAGCGTGAACGCACGTGCGACCGTCGACTGCCTGCCACGCGTCCCCAGCTTGTCCGCGGCCTGATAGACGTGGAAGTTCACGGTGCGCTCGGCCAGCCCCAAGATCACTCCGATCTCCCAGGTCCGGTGAACGAAAGAAGCCACGCATCGGCCAGGATAGGTGCTGCTGATCACGAGCTTCCATGCGTCGAAACCATGCAAGATGCCTCCGGGCACGTATGGCGTTGCTTGCAAGAATTTCCACGATAGGGCACGTACCTATCATCGACATCGACATCGGCTTCTCGGTGACGAACGACACCAAGCGAGTGACGAACAGCGTGGTTAACCTGTAATTTCTGGCAGGCGTGACCAGCACCCACGTTCCCTAATGTGTGTGCTGTTCGTCACGCGATGCGATCCCCTTGGCGAGACGGACATGCGGCGGCGCGCAAGCGCCGCCGTATCCCTGTCCTCCAAGGAATGACTCACATGACCCGCAGATACACCCAGCCGGCGCCGATCAATGGGCCAGCCGGCCTCAGATACCCGGTCGTGCCGCCGCCGGCGCCGGCCCAGCTTTCATCCAACCCCTTGCGCCGACATGCGCTTGCGCTGGCCATCGTGGCGGCGACCGGGGGGCTTGCCATGGCGCCGCAGACATCGCTCGCAGCCGAATGCTCGCGTGTCGACAGCAATGGCGGCAAGACCGTTCGTTTCGACCGGCCTGCCGGCGTCCCAGCGGGGACACGCTACCGCTACCCGGATCAGAGTGGCACCTTCGACAGCAAGGACCACACCCGGATCGAGGTCGGCAACTGCTACGTCCCCATCGCCAGCACCGCGGTGACCACGGCCGAAGCCATCACCGTCGATGTCAACGTGACCGATCTCTACGGGAACGGCAACCAGAGCAGTGGAGGCAACAACCCGCGTGATGTGTTCGTCGGCGCCATCGAACTGCAGAACCGGATCGTCACCGATGCCAATGCGCGCAACGTGATCACCATCAAGGGCATCAACCGTTACGGCAGCATCATCGGGCCGGGAGGCGTGGCGCCGACCACGTTGAACCTCGAAGGTATGCGTATCGACGGGCTCTATGTGGTTTCCGCGTCGGATGACAACGTGATCCGCAACGGCGACATCATCAATATCCGCGAAGGCACCGATATCCGCACCAGCGTCTACGCCGGCGGCGGCAACGACACGCTGAACTTGGAGGGCGGTCGTGCCCAGAGCGTGTATGGCGATAATCGAGCTGGTTACGATGACGCCACGCTGGCCAATCCCGCCAATACCTTCGATGACGTAATCAATATCCGTGGCGGTACGTACACCGGTGTGTACGGCGACAGCGGGAGAGAAGACTCCAGCCAAGGGACATGGGCCAAGGGTAACGATGTCTTCAATCTCCATGGCGGCACTATCGACCACATCGAGGGTGATGGCGGCAACGACACGTTCAACTTCCTGGGTGCGATTGCGGTCCATGACGTGTTCGGCGACTCGGGTGACGATACTTTCATCCTCAACGCCGGCGTGGACGCCAAGCAGTTGTGGAACATCGCAGGCGACGAGGGTGACCCGCTCCTTCCCAAAGGCAATGGCGCCGATACGCTGATCATTCGTGGGGTAACTCTGGTAGCCAGTGAGCGCCCGAACGGAACCACCAACCCCACGGGAAACACCTCGATCCGTGCCATGAATGTCATCGAGCTGCGGGATGGCACGCAGCTCACGCTGGAGAATCCCGAGGATGACGGCGCGCCCTTGATTGATCCATTCCGTTTGGGGCAAGAAGGCGCAAATGTGGATAACGATCGATTCTTGATTGATGCCACCAGCGCCGTCATCGTCAGCAAGAAGCGGCCCACCAACTTCACCCAGCCCGGATTGACGGGCGCCGCATCAACGCTCGTCTACCACGTCACCAATCTCGGGACGATCGATCTGGGGCAGGATGCACCCGGCAACAAGTTCGATATCTATGGCGACTACGTCGGTGGCGGCCGCGTGCTGATGAGTGTTTATCTGGGTGGCGATGACTCGGACCACGATTGGCTCAATTTGTTCGGAAACGTCTCCGGTACAACCACGCTGGACATCAAGCCCGTGGCCGGCAGCCCCGGCGCGCAAACCGTCGAAGGCATCAAGGTGGTCGACATCGACCCCACCAAGACCGTGGCCAATGACGCGTTCGTGCTCTCCGCGCCGCTCACCACCGAGAACGGGCTGTGGCAGTACCGCTTGACCCGCAACGCCAGCACGCAGGACTTCGTGCTGACTTCCGGGACTGCGACACCGCCGCCACCGCCGCCGCCTGGCCCGTCGCAGTGTGCGGTCACCGACACGGGGGGCACACGCAAGTTGGAGCGTCACGGATCTACCCCGCCCGGAAGCTACGCCTCGATTTCCAACGCGGCGAACGGGCGTTACGAGTTCGATGGTCTGGAGCGCATCGAAGTCACCAATTGCGTCGTCAATCTCCACAGCAGGGCGGTAACCACCGACAAGCCCATCACCGTCGTTACCGACCTGTCCAATCCTCGTGGTGATGGCACTTCCAGTTCTAATGACACGCTGGGCAAGATCGACCTGCGCGATCGTGTCGTGACCCAGGCAGCACTGACCGCAGATCCAAACGCGCGCAATGAGATCACCGTCGATGGGATCGGTCTGTTCGATTACATCATTGGTCCGGATGGCCCGGTGCCGACGACCATCAATCTGCGTGGCCTGGATTTCGTACATAGCAACCATTCGCTCCTGGCCGGGCCCATCCTTCCGGTCAAGACCGGCTCGGATTGGTGGTGGCGTGACGGCGACATCATCAATATCGAAGATGACGCAGAGGTCGATACGGTCAGTGCGGGTGGCGGCAACGACACGATCAACCTGAAAGGCGGAACGCAGCGCTTCGGCGGTATTTCCGGAGATGGCTACCGCAGCTACAGCGCCGCCGAAATCGCCGACACCAGCAAGAAGTACGACGATGTTTTCAATATCACGGGCGGGCAATGGTGGGAAGTGTTCGGCGACATGGATGCCGAAGACTCGGGGTTGATCGGCCACGACGTATTCAACATTTCCGGCGGCGTGACTAATTACCTGTATGCCGGAGCGGGCAACGACCAGTTCCATTTCACTGGCAACGGACAAGTTTCCGAAGCCTTTGGTGAGCAGGGTGATGATCTGTTTGACATCGCTTCATCGGCGAATGTAAGCGGCATCCTCAATCTGGCCGGCGGATCAGGTGCAGATACCCTGCGTGTGCGCGGGCAAGGTTCCATGTCTGTTTCCACCAACAGCGGGGTCAATACGAACGCAGGAACGTTCACCGAGGTCGACGGGATCGAGCGCATCGAACTTCTTGAAGGTACGCGCCTGATCATCAACGACAACAACAATGTCGGTCAGTTGGGAAAGAGCGTTGACCTCGGTGTTTCGGCGGGCCCTGGAGGCTCATACCCGAACCTTATCCATATTGATGCAACGAGCACGCTGGCTGTGGCGGATTTTCCGCCCGATGGCGCAGGCGCAACGGATAAGCAATATTCCACTCACACCAATATCTACTACAGCATCGAGAACTTCGGAACGCTGGATCTGGGCGGGGCAACGCCGGGAAATCGCGTCACGGTGCTCGGCGATTACACCGGCAGGTCGGGATGGCTGAGACTGAGCACGTTCCTTGGCGATGACGCGTCGAAGACGGACATGCTGATTATTTCCGGCAACGTCTCTGGCACTACAACGCTCGACATCAAGCCTGTCGCAGGCAGCCCCGGCGCGCAGACCGTGGAAGGCATCAAGGTGGTCGACATCGACCCCACCAAGACCGTGGCGAATGACGCATTCGTGCTCGCAGCGCCGCTGACCACCGAGAACGGTCTCTGGCAGTACCGCTTGGCGCGGAATGCAACCTCGCAAGATTTCGTGCTGACCTCCGG
>JAEXBT010000038.1 GCA_023393895.1 Pseudomonadota bacterium | reverse complement strand
GAACCGCAACCAGCATGGCAAGTCCGGCCTCTGGCGGCGCGTAGTGGAGGAAGGCGTGCCGATGGCGGAGGCCGAGGCACGCACGCTTGCCTTCCTGCGTGAATGGGTGCCGGAAGGCGCATCCCCGATGTGTGGCAACTCCATCTGCCAGGACCGGCGCTTCCTGCACCGGCAGATGCCGGAACTCGAGCGCTACTTCCATTACCGCAATCTCGACGTCAGCACACTGAAGGAACTGGCGCGGCGCTGGGCGCCAACGATGCTGTCAGGCTTCGACAAGGAGGGCGCGCATACCGCGCTGGCCGACGTGCGCGATTCGATCGCCGAGTTGCGGCACTATCGCGGCTTCCTCGGGGCGTTTTCGACGCCTTGATGAAAAACGCCGGCGCGGAGCCGGCGTTTTCTTCACGCGGAAGGCCGGCTTCAGCCCGCTTTCGACTTCGCCAGACTGAGCCAGGTGTCGACCACGGTGTCCGGGTTCAGTGATACCGATTCGATGCCTTCGTCCATCAGCCATTGGGCGAGGTCCGGATGGTCGCTCGGGCCCTGGCCGCAAATGCCGACGTACTTCTGCTTCTTCTTTGCCGCGGCGATGGCCATCGACAGCATCTTCTTGACCGCCGGGTCGCGTTCATCGAACAGCGAGGCGACGATGCTGGAATCACGGTCCAAGCCCAGGGTGAGCTGGGTCATGTCGTTGGAGCCGATCGAGAAGCCGTCGAAGATCTCCAGGAACTCGTCGGCCAGCAGCGCGTTCGAGGGCACCTCGCACATCATGATGACCTTGAGCCCGTTGTCGCCCTGCTTCAGACCATTCTTCGCCAGCACCTCGATGACCTTGCGGCCTTCCTCCAGCGTGCGGACGAACGGGATCATCACCCACAGGTTGTCCAGGCCCATGTCCTCGCGCACGCGCTTCACCGCGCGGCATTCCAGCGCGAAGGCCTCGGCGAAATCCGGGGAGACGTAGCGCGACGCCCCTCGGAACCCGATCATCGGGTTCTCCTCGTGCGGCTCGTAACGCGAACCACCGATCAGGTTGGCGTACTCGTTCGACTTGAAATCGGACAGGCGCACGATCACCGGGTTCGGCGCCACCGACGCGGTGATGGTGGCGATGCCCTCGGCCAGCCGGTCCACGTAGAAATCCACAGGCGAGGCATAGCCGGCGATCTTCGCGTCGATCTTCGCCTTCGTCTCGCGGTCCTGGCGGTCGTATTCCAGCAGCGCCTTGGGATGCACTCCGATGTGGCTGGCGATGATCATTTCCAGCCGCGCCAAGCCGATGCCTGCGTTCGGCAGCTGGCCGAAGTCGAAGGCACGTTCTGGGTTCGCCACGTTCATCATGATCTTCAGCGGCGCCGGCGGCATGTTGCCGAGGTCGGTGGTGGTGCGCTCGAAGGGCAGGGCGCCGGCGTAGATGTAGCCGGTGTCGCCTTCCGCGCAGCTGACCGTGACTTCCTGGCCGTCGCTGATCGCATCGAGTGCATTGCCGGTGCCGACCACCGCCGGCACACCCAGCTCGCGCGCGATGATCGCGGCGTGGCAGGTGCGGCCGCCACGGTTGGTGACGATGGCGGCGGCGCGCTTCATCACCGGTTCCCAGTCGGGGTCGGTCATGTCGGCCACCAGCACGTCACCGGGCTGCACGCGGTTCATGTCATCGAGCGAACGCACCACGCGTGCCACGCCGGCACCGATCTTCTGGCCGATGGCGCGGCCTTCGGCCACCACCTCGCCGCGCTGGCCCAGCGCATAGCGCTCGATCTGGTTCACGTGCGCGCGCGACTTCACCGTTTCCGGGCGCGCCTGCAGGATGTAGAGCTTGCCGGTCTCACCGTCCTTGCCCCATTCGATGTCCATCGGACGGCCGTAGTGCTTTTCGATCACCAGCGCCTGCTTGGCCAGCTCATGCACATCGGCGTCGGTGATGGAGAACCTGCCCTGAAGCTCGCCCGGCACCGGCTCGACCTTGACGCGCTCGCCCGGGACATCGGAATACACCATTCGCTGCTGCTTGCTGCCGAGCCCACGGCGCAGGATCGCCGGCTTGCCCGCGGAGAGGGTGGGCTTGTAGACGTAGAACTCGTCCGGGTTGACCGCCCCCTGCACGACCATCTCGCCCAGGCCGTAGCTGGAGGTGACGAAGACCACGTCGCGGAAGCCGGATTCGGTGTCGAGCGTGAACAGCACGCCGGAGGCGCCGACATCCGAACGCACCATCTGCTGGATGCCGGCGGACAGGAACACGTCCTCGTGGGCGAAGCCGTGGTGCACGCGATAGGCGATGGCGCGGTCGTTGTAGAGCGAGGCGAACACTTCCTTGACCTTGTGCACCACGTCGTCGGCGCCGGTCACGTTGAGGAAGGTTTCCTGCTGGCCGGCGAACGAGGCATCCGGCAGGTCCTCGGCGGTGGCAGAGGAACGCACGGCGACGGCAAGGTTGTCGCTGCCAGCGTCCTTCGACATCTGCGCGTAGGCGGCGCGAATGTCGGCTTCCAAGTCCGGTTGCAGCGGCGCATCGATCACCCAGCTACGGATCTCCGCACCCGCGCGGGTCAGCGCCGGGACGTCCTCGACATCGACCGTCTTCAGCTTGTCGTAGATGCGGGCATGCAGGTCGTTGTGGGCGATGAAGGCCTTGAACGCGTCGGCGGTGGTGGCGAAGCCGCCGGGCACAGAGACACCCAAGTCCGCCAGCTGGCCGATCATCTCGCCAAGCGAGGAGTTCTTGCCGCCCACCTGGGCCAGGTCGGTCAGGCGCAGGTCTTTCAGCCACAGGATGTTGGTCAAGGCAGGCTCCGGTCGTGGATGGTGGGACGGCGATCCGTTCAGCAGGGTATTTTAGCAACCTCGACGCACACGATTTCATCCGGAGCCGCCATGCCTTCCTCCCGTCCGGTGTTCTACGTCTCCGATGGCACCGGTATCACCGCCGAGACGATCGGCCACAGCCTGTTGACCCAGTTCACGGACGACGACTTCCAGACCGACCGCATTCCCTTCGTCGACACCGCGGACAAGGCGCACGCGGCGGCGGTGGACATCCGCAGGGCAGGGGAGGCGGCCAGCGCCCGGCCGATCGTGGTCAATACCGTCGTCGATCCCGAGCTCACCGCGATCCTCGCCGAGAGCGGGGCGCTGATGCTCGACGTGTTCGCGCCGTTCATCGCGCCGCTCGAGCAGGAGCTCGGCAAGCAGCGCCAGTCGCGCGTGGGCAAGGCGCACGGCATCGTCGATTTCGACATCTACCATCAGCGCATCAACGCGATGAACTACGCGCTCACCTTCGATGACGGCGTGCGGATGGATTACAGCGAGGCGGATGTGATCCTGGTCGCGGTCTCGCGCGCGGGCAAGACGCCGACCTGCGTGTATCTGGCGCTGCATCACGGTGTGCGGGCCGCCAATTATCCGCTGACCGACGAGGATCTCGATACCGATCGCCTGCCGGCCAAGCTGCGGCCGTACAAGTCGCGGCTGTTCGGACTCACCATCGACCCGGACCGGCTGGCGATGATCCGCCAGGAGCGGCGGCCGAATTCGCGCTATGCGGACATCGCCACCTGCAAACGCGAGGTCGCGGCGGCGGAGGCGATGTTCCGAACCGAGGGCATCCCGGTGCTTTCCACCACGCATGCCTCGATCGAGGAAATCGCCAGCCGCGTGATGGAAACGCTTGGCATCAATCGCGAAATGTACTGAACCGTACAGCCGATTGCAGCCGCTTGCGGTTCGGGCGGCAGGCTGTAGCATCGAAGGCGTGAGCACTGTCCTTGCCCCGGTTGCGCGTCTGCCCCGCCTGAGCCGCTTCGGCTGGCTGATGGGCCTGTACGCCGAGAATCACCGCAAGCTCGACCGGCTGTTCGCACCGGCGCGCCTGGACGAAGGCGTGTACCGGTCGATGGCGGCTACCGGGTTGCCGCTGCGGCTGGAAGTGATCGAGCAGCACAAGTTCACCACCGAGCTGCGCCTGACCTACGACGTGCGCGATCCGGTGACCGGCGAGCCCGATCCCTCCGCGCATGTCCGGCTCTACCGCGATGCGCGCCAGGCCGAGGCCACGCATTGCTACGTCGGGCGGCGCTGGCAGGACGTGATCGGGATGTATCCACCGCCGGCGGAGCTGGTGAGCCATCGTTTGCAGATGAACACGTTCCTCGGCAAGTGGCTGGATTATCTGGCCGGGCAGGGGCATGGCATCGCCACGCTCACGCTGATCGAGCAACCGGCCACCGCCTGAGCCTGCGGCGCAAGGGTGTTGACGACCCACCGAATGCGTTCTACTATTTCGCGCTTCCAGCCCGTGGGGCCATAGCTCAGCTGGGAGAGCGCCTGCATGGCATGCAGGAGGTCGGCGGTTCGATCCCGCCTGGCTCCACCAAATTCCGCAAAGGCCGCGGAGTTTCCAGGGCAGAAAGTTTCCAGCGTCCCCATCGTCTAGAGGCCTAGGACATTACCCTTTCACGGTAGCGACCGGGGTTCGAATCCCCGTGGGGACGCCACTCTTCAAACGCCCGCGCAAGCGGGCGTTCTTTTTTGCGGCTTCAGTACCAGAAACGGACGCCGGCGACGAAGCCGTGGTCGCTTGCCGGGTCTCCATGCGCGGCGCGCAGCGTTGCGGTGGCGCCATAGGCACGCGACCACTTCCAGCCGAGATAGGGCGCGAAGTGGCGGCTGAACTCGTAGCGCATGCGCAGGCCGGCAGACAGTTCCGACAGCCCGCTGCCGGTACGCATCGCCGGATCGTCGCGCGAGTGCAGGGTGGCAGCGACTTCGGGCCGCAGCACGAGGCGATTGGTGAACAGCACGTCGTAGCCGAGGCTGCCTTCGGCCATCAACCGGCCGCCGCGCCCGAGGTAGGCCGTGCCTTCGGCATCGAACTTGTAGGGCGCGTGCCCATGCACGCCGACGCCCAGCCAATGGCGCTGACGACCACCGGAAAAGTCCTGGCGCAGGCCGATCATCCGGTCCCACCACGGCCCGGTGGCGTGGCCCCACATCAGTTCCACGTTGCCGTGACTGCCATGGTCATCGCGTTCGCCATGGCTGCGCAGCCAGAGCCGATCTCGCGTCTTGCCGGTGAACGCATGCAACTGCCAGGCCGTCGCGCCGTCTCCCGAAATCCCGTGTTCAAGGCTGTCGAAGCGCAGGCTGCTGATCCACGGGTCCTCGCGCATGTGCGAGGACATGTCCATGCCGTGGAGATCAGGGAAGGCGGCCTCGATGTCCGCCGCGCTCGGTTTCGGCAGCGCGAAGGCGGGGCGTGAAGCGTCAACATGCTTCCCATGTTCCGGATCGATCGGTTGGGCATCCGTGCTCGTGTCCGCGGGCGGCGGCTGTGTGGCGGCATGACCGGTATGGTCATGCTGGGCGAATGCAGCCATCGTCCAGAGCGAGGCAATCAGCAGGACTGCGCGCCTCATGGCTCCACCCTCACTTCGCGGAACATGCCCATTTCCATGTGCATCAGCATGTGGCAATGGAAGGCCCAGCGGCCGAGCGCATCGGCGGTGACACGGAAGCTGCGGATGTGTCCGGGCGGCACGCTCACCGTGTGCTTGCGCAGCTGGAATTCGCCCTCGGCGTTCTCGAGGTCGCTCCACATGCCGTGCAGATGGATGGGATGTTCCATCATCGTGTCGTTGACCAGGACAATGCGCACGCGTTCGCCGTAGTTGAGCCGGATCGGCTGCGCCTTCGAGAACGGGATGCCGTCGAATCCCCAGACGTAGCGCTCCATGTTGCCGGTCAGGTGCAGTTCGATGTCGCGGCCTGGCGGGCGCGGATCGGGCTGCGGGAAAGCCGAGCGCAGATCGCCATAGGTCAGCACCCGACGTCCGTTGTCGCGCAGGCCGATGCCGGGGTCGCTGATCGAGCGTGAGGGCGTCATCGTCTGCATGTCGACATCGGGGTTGTCGTGCTCGCTGGCCGGGTGGGCGATCATCGCGCCATCACCGTGCGCGGCATCGCCGCCGGAAGCTGTGGACGACGCCATCGCCGCCCCGCACATGCCGGCGCCGCACTTCATCTCGCCGGTGGCGGGTTTCGCCATCGACGCACCACAACGCATTTCGCCATCGCCGCTCATGCCGCCGTGGCCCATGTCGGCCATCGTCAGCAGCGGGCGCCGATCGAGCGCCGGTACCGGTGCCTCCAGGCCCGCAGCGGGGGCAAGCGTCGCGCGCGCATAGCCGCCGCGGTCCATCGCCTGCGCGAAGACGGTATAGGGCTGCTCGTCCGGCGTCACCACGACATCCAGTGTCTCGGCGATGCCAAGGCGGAATTCGTCCACCGTCACCGGTTCGACGCGCTGGCCATCGGCCGCAACCACGGTGAGCTTGAGCCCGGGGATGCGAACGTCGAAATAGGTCATCGCCGAGGCATTGATGAAGCGCAACCGGACCTTCTCGCCACGCTTGAACAGTGCGGTCCAGTTGCCTGCCGGCGTGCTGCCGTTCGCCAGATAGGTGTAGGTGAGCGCGGTCACGTCGGCCAGATCGGTGGGGCTCATCCGCATCCGGCCCCATGCGCCGCGGTCCTTCAGCGTGGCGCGCAGGCCGTCGCGCCCGGCATCGCGCAGGAAATCGCCAACGGTGCGCAGGTTGCGGTTGTAGTAGTGGCCCATGATCTTCAGCTTGCGCTGGATCGCGTGCGGGTCCTCGTCGCTCCAGTCCGAAAGCACGATGACGTGGTCGCGGTCGGCCTCGACGCCATCACCCGCACGCGGCTCGATCACGATCGCCCCGTACACGCCGACCGCCTCCTGCATGGAGGAATGCGCGTGGTACCAGTAGGTGCCGGACTGGTTCACGGTGAAGCGATAGAGGTACGAATCGCCAGGGCCGATGCCGTGGAAACTGAAGCCGGGCACGCCATCCATCGCCGCGGGCAGGATGATGCCGTGCCAGTGGATCGACGTGTCCTCGGCGAGCCGGTTGCGCACCGTCAGTTCCACCGTGTCGCCTTCGCGCCAGTACAGCGTGGGCGCGGGCAGGCTGCCGTTGACGGTCGTTGCGCGTGCCGGTTGCCCGCTGAAGTTCACCGCGGTTTCGCCGATCTCGAGCTCGAACCTGTCTCCCTGCAGCGACGTCATCGCATGGCGATGGACATGCGCGTCACGGCGCGCGCGACCCCAGCCGAAGGCGGGCAGGGCAGTGGCCGAGGCGCCGAGCGCCGCGCCGCCGGCGATGAAGACGCGTCGCCTGCGGTCGAATGGCGCGTTCATGCGTTGCCACCGGGCAGGCGCACGCGCGACAGCCGCAGCGCATTGCTGACCACGCAGAACGAGCTCAGGCTCATCGCTGCCGCCGCGATCATCGGGTTGAGCAGCAGGCCGTTGAACGGATACAGCAAGCCGGCGGCGATCGGCACGCCGAGCGCGTTGTAGAAGAAGGCGAAGCCGAGGTTCTGCCGCATGTTGCGCACCGTGGCTTCGGACAGCGCGCGGGCGCGGGCGATGCCGCCGAGATCGCCTTTCACTAGAGTCACCTCGGCACTGGAAATCGCCACGTCGGTGCCGGTGCCCATGGCGATCCCGATGTCGGCGGCAGCGAGCGCCGGCGCATCGTTGATGCCGTCGCCGGCCATCGCCACCACGCGTCCTTCGGCTTGCAGGCTACGCACCAGTTCGAGCTTGGCTTCCGGCCGCACGTTTCCATGCACTTCGTCGATGCCGAGCGGGGTGGCGACGCGGCGGGCGGTGGCCTCGGCGTCACCGCTGGCCATCACGATCCGCAGGCCCTCCTCGCGCAGCGCAGCCAGCGCCGACGGCGTGCCCGCCTTGACGGGATCATCGGTGGCGATGAGGCCGAGCAGGCGTGTGCCATCGGCGAGGTACATGACGCTGGCCGCCGCGTCGCGCAGGGCATCGGCGCGTGCCTTCAGGGCGGCCGTGTCGACGCCGGCTTCCCGCATCCAGGTCTCGCTGCCGAGCTTGAGTGCACGCTCTTCGACCTGGCCCTGCACGCCGGAGCCGGTGACCGATTGGAAGTCGCGCGGTTCGGTGAGCGCGATGCCACGTTCTCGCGCCCCGGCAACGATCGCGCGGGCCAGCGGATGCTCGCTGGCTGTGTCCAGGCTTGCCGCCAGCCGCAGCACTTCGTCGGCATCGATGCGTTCAGCCGGCACGATGTCGCGCAGGGCAGGGCGGCCTTCGGTGAGCGTGCCGGTCTTGTCGATCACCAGGGTGTCGGTCTCGCGCAAGCGCTCGATCGCCGCCGCATCGCGGAACAGCACCCCGGCCTGGGCGGCGCGGCCGGTGGCGACCATGATCGACATCGGCGTGGCTAGGCCCAGCGCGCAGGGGCAGGCGATGATCAGCACGCTGACCGCGTTGATGATCGCGTAGGTCCATGACGGTTCCGGGCCGAGCAGGCCCCACAGCAGGAAGGTGGTGACCGCCACCGCAAGCACCACCAGCACGAACCAGAACGAGGCGCGATCGGCCAGCCGCTGCATCGGCGCCCGTGAGCGCTGCGCCTGCGCGACCAGCTGCACGATCTGCGCCAGCATGCCGTCACTGCCGGTGCGTTCGGCCCGCACCCGCAGGCTGCCTGTGCCGTTGATGGTGGCGCCGATCACCGCATCGCCGGCCTGGCGGGCGACCGGTACCGGCTCCCCGGTGAGCATCGATTCGTCGACGTGGCTGCGGCCCTCGACGACGACCGCATCAACCGGCACCTTCTCCCCGGGGCGCACGCGCAGCTCCATGCCGGGGGTGATCGCATCGAGCGCGATTTCCTCCTCGCTGCCATCGGCGAGGATGCGCGTCGCGGTCTTGGGAGAGAGGCCGAGCAGGGCGCGGATTGCCGCCGAGGTCTTGCCGCGCGCCCGCAGTTCCAGCAGCTGGCCGAGCAGGGTGAGCGAGACGATGGCCGCAGCCGCCTCGAAATACACATGGACGCGGCCATGCATGTGGAACGAGGCGGGAAACAGTTGCGGCGCGAGGGTGGCCACCGCGCTGAAGGCGAACGCCGCGGTGACGCCGATGCCGATCAGCGTCCACATGTTCGGGCTGCGGTTGCGGATCGAGGCCACGCAGCGCTGCAGCAGCGGCCAGCCGGCCCACAACACCACCGGCAGGGTCAGCACCAGTTCCAGCCAGGTGCGGGCGGTGGCGGACAGGCCGGGCAGGTGCTGGCCCCACATCGCCAGCACCACCACCGCCAACGTCAGCGGCAGGGTCCACCAGAAGCGGCGGCTGAAATCGACCAGTTCCGGATTGGCTTCCTCCTCCAGCGACGGCATTTCCGGCTCCAGCGCCATGCCGCAGACCGGGCAGGTGCCCGGGCCTTGCTGGCGGACTTCCGGGTCCATCGGGCAGATGTACCAGGTACCCGGAGGGGCCGCGGCGGGCTGCGGACGCGGCTTTTCGCCCGTGTAAGCGCCAGGATCGGCGAGGAAACGCTCGCGGCAACGCGGATTGCAGAAGTACCAGGTCTGGCTGCCATGGTCGGCGGTGTGCTTCGCGCCTTCAATGCGGACCTGCATGCCGCAGACCGGGTCGGTGGCGGAGTCGGCATCGGAGGACGGATTGGCTGCATGCGCCTCGCAGCAGCGGCTCGTTGACGTCTCGTTGGGCGGCGTTGGCCGATCTTGATCGACATACGCAGCAGGATCGGAGATGAAGCGTTCTCGACAACGCGGGTTGCAGAAGTACCAGGTCCGGCCATCGTGCTCAACGACATGCTTGGCGCCCTCGATGCGGACCTGCATGCCGCAGACCGGGTCGGTCGCGTGGATGGTGCTCATGCGTGCGCCTCGGCAGCATCGCCAGCCAGCGCCTGCAGGATCGGGCAGGCGTCCAGTTCGCCGTGGCCCGGACACGCCTCGACCAGCTGCGAGAGGCTGTCGCGAATGCGACGGAGTTCAAACATCCGGCGGTCGATATCGGCCAGTTTTTCGGCTGCGGCGGCGCGGACGCGGCCCATGTCGGCATCGCCGCCACACAGGTCCAGTAGTTCGCGGATCTCGCGCAAGGTGAAACCCAGCGCCTTGGCGCGGCGCACGAACGCCAGCCGCGCGACATCCTGCGCACCGTAGCTGCGGTAATTGGACGAGACCGCACGCGCCGGCGTGGGCAGGACGCCTTGGGTCTCGTAATAGCGGATGGTATCGATGGGGGTGCCGGACGCCCGGGCAAGCTGGCCGATCTTCATCGCATGCAATCGTCTGAGGAGTGGAC
>JAEXBT010000016.1 GCA_023393895.1 Pseudomonadota bacterium | reverse complement strand
CTCGGCGACGCGGATCGACGCCTCGGTAACTGCCTGCGGCGCGTCATCGGCCACCGACGGCGTCGCCTTCGCCACCCGCACCGGCTGCACGCGTCGCGCCGGTGGGGCTGCGCGTGCCGGCTCGGGCTGAGTTGTGGATTCGGACATGGGCACCGCGGCGATGGCGGGCGTCTCTGCCATCGGGGTCGCCTCGGGTGCGGGCGATGCCTCGACCGCCGGCGCCACCGGGGCAGGCGCGGCATCGGCCACCTGCACGGGCGCCTGCGTTCCTGCCGGGCGCAGGTTCAACAGCAGCGCCATCGCCAGCGACGCGGCCAGGGCACCCCCGCCAAACCAGCGCCAGCGCGACGTGCGGCCCGTGATGACGCGATTCGCGGGATCGGAAGCCGCCACCGCCGACGCCGTGGAGTCGGCTACCGCCGGCAGCGGCTCGTCATCGATCCGCGGCTGCGGCTCGCGACCGATCCGCCCCGCCACCGCCTCGGCGAAGCCGGCCGGCGCGGCGGCGCTCGCCTGCCCGCGCAGCACATCGCCGGCCAGCTGCCAGCGCGAGAGCGCATCGGCCAGCTCGCCATCGTGCTGCAGGCGGCGGATCAGGAAGCGGGCGCGGTCAGCGTCGAGCGCGCCATCGATCAATCCGGAAAGCTGTTCGCGATGGGTTGTGGTGTCGTTGTTCATGCCCGTCCTCGTTCGCGGGAAGTGGCCTGCGCGCCCAGCAGCGGGCGCAGTTCGCGGTCGATCGCCTCGCGGGCACGGAAGATGCGCGAGCGCACCGTGCCGATCGGGCAATCCAGTCGTTGCGCGATCTGGTCGTAGGACAGGCCCTCGACCTCGCGCAGGGTGATCGCCTGCCGCAGCTCCTTCGGCAGCGCGTCGACGCTGCGCATCACCGCCTGCTCCACCTCGTTGCGCAGCAGTTCGCGCTCGGGAGTGTCGTTGTCGCGCATCTGCAGCGCGGCATCGAAATGCTCGGCATCGGCGGCATCGATGTCCGCGGTCGGCGGCCGCCGGCGCATCGCCTGCAGGTGGTTCTTGGCGGTGTTGACCGCGATCCGGTGCAGCCAGGTGTAGAACTGCGCGTCGCCGCGGAAGCTGCCGATCGCCCGGTAGGCGCGGATGAAGGCGTCCTGCGCCACGTCCTGCGCCTCGGCCCAGTCGCCGACATAGCGCCCGACCAGCGCCACGATGCGGTGCTGGTAGCGTCGCACCAGCAGGTCGAACGCAGCCGATTCGCCCTGCTGCACGCGCCGGACCAGCTCGTGGTCGAGCGCGTCGGGCGGGCTGCCGGGGCTGATGCCGCTGTCGTCGATGTCGTTGCTGGCCGCCAAGGGCGCCGCTCCAGGATGCATGAGATGCCGCCGCGGATGACTGCCTTGTCCGACCGGGCTCGCGCGGAAAAGTTCCGCCGGGCCGCCACGGATCCGCGACTTGTCGTGATGTTGCGGCGATTTGACGCGATATCAACCGGAGTTGGAAGATAACGGGATTCCATACCGTGTCGGATGTGACCCATGATCGCTGCCCTCCAAGGCCTTCGCCCGCACCACTGGCAGACCCGCTTGCGCGATGACGGCGTGCTGGTACTGGCCTTCGACCGCGAAGACGAGAAGGTCAATGCGTTCTCGCAGGCCGCGCTGATCGAGCTGGACGCGATCCTCGAACGTCTGACCATGGATCCGCCGAAGGCGGTGATCGTGGCCTCGGCGAAGGACAGCGGCTTCATCGCCGGCGCCGACATCAAGGAGTTCGCCGAGTTCGACAAGAAGGGCACGGTGGGCGATGCGATCCGTCGCGGCCAGCAGGTGTTCCAGAAGCTCGCCAAGCTGCCCTGCCCCACGGTCGCCGCGATCCACGGGTTCTGCATGGGCGGCGGCACCGAGATTGCGCTGGCCTGCCGCTACCGGGTGGCCTCGACCGATCCGTCCACCCGCATCGGCCTGCCGGAAGTGAAGCTGGGCATCTATCCGGGCTGGGGTGGCAGCGTGCGCCTGCCCCGCCTGATCGGTGCGCCTGCCGCCTTCGACCTGATGCTGACCGGGCGCACGGTCAGCGCCAGCGCCGCCAAGGCCATGGGGCTGGTGGACATGACCGCGGCACCCGCCACGCTGGAGGACACCGCCGCGCAACTGGCGCTGCGCGGCCGCGAACGACCGTTCAAGCAGCGCGCGCTGGGCTGGGCCAGCAACCTGTGGCCGGCGCGTCAGGCGCTGGCGCCGATGCTTGTCAAGCAGGTCGCGCGCAAGGCACCGAAGGCCCATTACCCGGCGCCCTACGCGCTGATCGACAGCTGGAAGAACGCCGGCCCCGGCATCGCCTCGCAGCTCGACTCCGAGCGTCGCGGCGTGGTCAAGCTGGCCTCGACGCCCACCGCGCGCAACCTGATCCGCTTGTACTTCCTGCAGGAGCGGATGAAAGCGCTGGGCGCCGGCGAATCCGGCATCCACAAGGTGCACGTGGTCGGTGCCGGCGTGATGGGCGGCGACATCGCGGCGTGGGCCGCCTACAAGGGTTTCGAGGTGACGCTGGCCGACCGCGAGCAGCGCTTCATCGACGGCGCGCTGACCCGAGCCAGCGACCTGTTCGCCAAGAAAGTGAAGGACGAGGCCAAGCGACCGCAAGTTGCCGCGCGCCTCAAGGGCGACCTGGCCGGCGACGGTGCGGCCGACGCAGACCTCGTCATCGAGGCGATCATCGAGAAGCCCGAGGCCAAGCGCGAGCTGTACGCCACGGTCGAGCCGAAGATGAAGCCGGACGCCCTGCTCACAACCAACACCTCCTCGATCCCGCTGACCGAGCTGCGCGGGCACATCGCGCGGCCGGCGCAGTTCGCCGGCCTGCACTACTTCAACCCGGTCGCGCTGATGCCGCTGGTGGAAATCATCCACCACGATGAAATGGCCCCGGAGACCCAGCAGCGCCTCGCCGCGTTCTGCAGGAAACTCGACAAGCTGCCGGTGCCGGTCGCGGGCACGCCCGGCTTCCTGGTCAACCGCGTGCTGTTCCCGTACATGCTGGAAGCGATGACCGCCTACGCCGAGGGCATTCCCGGCCCTGTGATCGACAAGGCCGCGGTGAAGTTCGGCATGCCGATGGGGCCGATCGAACTGATCGACACCGTCGGGCTGGATGTCGCCGCCGGCGTCGGCGCGGAACTGGCCCCGTTCCTCGGGCTGCCGATTCCCGCCGCGTTCCAGTCGCCGCCCGAAACCGGCAAGCGCGGCAAGAAGGATGGCCAGGGCCTGTACGCCTGGAAGGAAGGCAAGGCCGAGAAGCCGGAGATCCCGGACGACTACAAGGCGCCCGAAGACCTGCAGGACCGCCTGCTGCTGCCGATGATCAACGAGGCGGTTGCCTGCCTGCACGACGGCGTGGTGGCGGATGCCGACCTGCTCGATGCCGGCGTCATCTTCGGCACCGGCTTTGCCCCGTTCCGTGGCGGCCCGATCCAGTACGTACGCGAGACCGGCGTGGATGCGTTGCTCGCCCGGCTCAAGGCACTCGAGGCCGCGCACGGCGAACGCTTCGCGCCGCGACCGGGCTGGGACAATCCGGCGCTGCGAAGCACCGGCTGAGATACGCCAGCGAGACCACGCATCGCACGCGAACCGTCGCGTGCGCCGCGCGCGCCTACATGGTGAACGTCGGCTTTTCGCTTTCCAGCCGGCCTGCCAGCAAGGACTCGATCCGGCTCTTGAGCTGGTAGCCCTGCGGCGTGTCATCGAACTGCACGCCCACGCCCGCCGGACGGTTGCCCTGCGCGCCCACCGGCGTGACCCAGCAGACCTTGCCGGAGACCGGCATCTTCTCCGACGAGCCGGGCAGCGTCACCATCATGAAGACGGCCTGGCCAAGCGGCAGGCGGTTCGGGGTCTGCGCGAACAGCCCGCCACCCTTCACGAAGGGCATGTACGCGCCGTACAGCGCGTTGTCGTCGGCCAACGCGACGTTGAGGATGCTTTGGCGGGCTGCGGCCAGGGCCATGGGACTCGTCCAGCGTCGAATATGCGCAGGATAGCGCGACTGTGCCCTCAGGCGCGCGCGGGCGCCCAGTCCAGCAGCAGTTCGAGCACCGCCAGATCCGGGCGTACGGTGGTGCGCAGCAATTCGTGGGTGCGGTTGGCCCGCGAGAACCACGCGGTCAGCCGGCGCATTTCCCCGGGCGACGCGCGGGTCTCACGGGCACGCCCCGCGGCGACATCGGCAGCGAAGCGCAGCCGTTGGCCCACGCGCTCGTCACCGCACCAGCGCTGGGCGACCGCCGCAGCCGTGCCCGGCTCCCGCAGCAGCCGTTCGAGATCCGCGGCTACCTCGGCACGGAGCGCCAGTGCGCCCTCTTCCAGCCAGGCGTGCGCGAATCCCGGGTGCCCGCGGGCGATGGCCAGCGCCTCGGCAGCCTCCGCTTCCGCATGTCCCTGCGCTACCAGCCACGCATGCGCTTCCGCGCGCGCCGGCAGGCGGAACTCCAGCACCTGGACGCGGCTGCGGATGGTGGCCGGCAACCGCGCCGGACGCGCGCTGACCAGCCAGATGAAGCGCCCGGGCTGCGGCTCCTCGAGCGTCTTCAGCAACGCGTTGCAGGCGGCGTGGTTGATGGCGTCGGCCGGATCGATGATCGCCACTTGGGTCTGGCCGTACTGCGCCGTCAGCGCCAGTTTCTCCGACATCGCCCGGATCTGGTCGATGACAATCTCGGTGCGCATCTTGTGCGTCTTGTCGTTGAACGCGTGGCCGATGAAGCGCGCGTCCGGATGCGCGGGATGCCCGTCCGGGTGGGCCAGGCTGCCATCCGGGCGGGTTTCCGGCGGGTCCAGCTGGCTGCGCGAGGCAAACAGCGTGCAACTGCGGCACACGCCACATGGCTCGGCACCCGACGCACGCGAAAGGCACAGCGCGCGCATCGCCAGCCGTTCCGCGACCGCCCGCTTGCCCAGCTTCGGCGGCCCGGAAAAGAGCAGCGCATGCGGCAGGCGTCCGGCATCCATCGCGGCCGCGGCCTGCGCATGGATGCGTTGCTGCCACGGCGCAAGCGGCGTCATGCCCGATAGGCCTCGAGCGCCGCCACCGCCGCACGGGCGACCGCATCCGCGTCCTGTCCGGCGTCCAGCACCCGGAACCGCTGCGGATGCTGGCGCGCACGCTCAAGGAAA
>JAEXBT010000003.1 GCA_023393895.1 Pseudomonadota bacterium | reverse complement strand
CGTTAGGTTCGACAAGAACCGCTACTCGGTCGATGGTCGCGCCGTCGGCCGTCCGGTCGAGATCCGCGCCTATGCCGAGCGGGTCGAGGTCTGGCAGGACGGCAAGATCGTCGGCCGGCACGACCGCGCCTTCGGGCGCGACAAGGCCATCTATGACCCGCTGCACTACATCCCGGTGCTGGCCCGCAAGCCCGGCGCCCTTCGAAACGGCGCTCCCTTCAAGGAATGGGAACTGCCGCCGGCGATACGACGCGTCCAGCGTAAGCTGGGGCGCGTGCCGAACGGTGACCGTCAGATGGTCCAGATCCTGAGCATGATCCCAACGGATGGACTGGAAGCCGTCGAGGCTGCCTGCGTCGAGGCCCTGACCGAAGGCGCCCCGGCGGCATCGGTCGTTCTGAACATCCTGGCCCGACATCGCGAGCCACCACCTCCGTTGACCATCGCCACGCCGGACGCGTTGCGCCTGACCTGCGAGCCCGTGGCCGACTGCAAACGCTACGACAGCCTCAGGAGACCCCGCCATGGAAAGATCACAGGTGCTGGACGCGATGGGCCAGTTGAAGCTCTACGGCATGAAGGCCGCCTACGATGAGATCATCGCCACGGCGGTGAAGCGACAGCACGAACCGCAGCAAATCGTGGGCGACCTGCTGAACGCCGAGATCAGCGAGAAACAAGCTCGCTCGATCAAATACCAGATGACCATCGCCAAGCTGCCCTTGGCCAAGGAAGTCGACGAGTTCAGCTTCGAAGACACGCCCGTAAACGAAACGCTGGTGCGCGATCTGGCCTCCGGAGAGTTCCTCGAGCATCAGCGTAACGTCGTCCTCATCGGCGGCACCGGGACCGGCAAATCCCACCTTGCCGTCAGCATCGCCCGGGCCTGCATCCGCCGTGGCAAGCGCGGCCGCTTCTTCAACGTCGTGGACCTGGTGAACAAGCTGGACGCCGAAGCCCGCGCCGACCGACAGGGACGCACTGCGGATCTCCTGTGCCGCCTCGACTTCCTGATCCTCGACGAGTTGGGATATCTGCCGTTCGCCCAGACGGGTGGCCAGCTCCTGTTCCACCTCATCAGTCGCCTTTACGAACGCACCTCGATCATCGTGACGACGAACCTCGACTTCGGCGAATGGCCGACCGTCGTAAGCGGGAAGCTGAGGCCGTTTAGTTCCGGTAGTTCCAGGGCATGAGGGCGTCGATTTCGGCGCTCGGCCATTGGTTGGCGATGCGCTCGAGGGTCTGTGTCAGCCACGCAGTTGGGTCGACGTTGTTCATCCTGCATGTCTGCAGAAGGGTTGCGATGGTGGCCCATGTTCGGCCACCGCCGTCCGATCCGGCGAAGAGGCTGTTCTTGCGCGTGATGGTCTGGGGCCTGATGGCGCGTTCGACGATGTTGGAGTCGAGCTCGATCAAACCGTCGGTCAGGAAGCGCTCAAAGATGTCGCGCCGGGCGATGGCGTAGCGGATGGCCTCGGCCAACTTCGATTTGCCCGAGATGCGCGGCAGGGTCTGTTGCCAAAGAGTGAACAGCTCGGAGACGATGGGCCTGGAGATGGCCTGCCGCGCGACGGCGCGGGCTTCTGGATCCCGGCCGCGCACCTCAGCCTCGAGCTTCCAGAGTTCGGCCATGCGCTCGACCGTGGTGGTGGCGACCTGACTGTCCCCGGCGGCATGGAGTTCGTAGAAGCGCCGTCGGCTATGGGCCCAGCATCCAGCGAGGCGCGGGCCATCATTGCCCCTGTCCTTGCGGACAAGCTGATTGTAGGCGGTATAGCCGTCCACCTGGAGAATACCGCCGTAGCCGCCGAGATGCCGACGAACGCATTCTCCGGATCGGCTGTCCTCAAAGCGATAAGCCACCATAGGCGGCCCACTGCAGCCGAAGGTGCTGTCATCGCGGGCATAGGCCCAAAGCCAGGCCTTTTTCACGGCACCGGTGCCGGGCGCGAGGGTCGGAAGGCTGGTCTCATCGGCGAAGACGCGCTGGCCCTTCAAGATTTCCCCCAGCACATGCGCGGCGAGGATCTCCAGTTCGAAGCCGACCCGGCCCATCCACTGCGCCATCAGCCGCCGGTCAATCTCCACCCCGTCGCGGGCATAGATCCCTTCCTGCCGGAACAGCGGCAGGCCGTCTGCATATTTGGAGACCGCGATCTGGGCCAGCAATGCCTCGGTCGGCAGGCCGCTTTCGATGATATGGGCCGGAGCAAGCGCCTGGATGACGCCATCCGCGTCCTTGAAGGCATATTTCGGGCGGCGGGTCACGATGACACGGAACTTGGCCGGGATGACATCCAGCCGTTCTGAGACATCTTCCCCGATCAGCACCTTCTGTTTGCCTGCATGCTCTGGCAGGTCGTCGGGCTCGATCACCAACTCGACCCGCTCGAGATGGGGCGGGAAGCCCTTGCGCGGCCGGGGCGCCCGCTTCTCGCCCGAAGCTCGGCCTTTGCCTGTCTGCGCCTTCAGCGCCGCAATACCAGTCTCGATCTCCTCGAAGACGAAGGCCTGTTGCGCCGCCTCATCAGAACTGTCGCCCGCAGCGCCCAGCTTCTCGGAACGGCGGCCGAACCGGGCGCGATCATAGGCCTTCAGGATCTGCATCAGCCGCTTGATCCGCGCGTCAGCATCGAGGCTGCGTGCCTTCAGCACCGCATTCTCCTCCTCCAGCACGGACGCCTTCTCCGCCATGGCGCGGACCATGGCCTTGAGAAGGTCCATGTCATTGGGCAGGGAAAGATCATCGGTGCGCATGCCGTAAAGGATAGCACATCCCGCTGGGGGATGCCTCGGCTGATCGACCTTCCGGGCCGGGGTGATTCACTTTGCCGCTGGCCGATTAGCCAGCAAATACAGGGGCTTTCACAGCCACCGGCCGCACCCTCTTCCAGTCCAGCCCCTCGAGCAGCGCCGCGAGCTGGGCGTGGTTGAGCTGTACCCGGACAGGCCCGATCCGCGGCCAGCAGAACGAGGACTTCTCCAGCCGCTTCGCAAACAGGCACACGCCGCTGCCATCCCACCAGACGATCTTGACCCGGTCCGCCCGCTTCGCCCGGAACACGTAAAGCGCGCCGCTGAACGGGTCGTGGCCTCCATCGCGCACCAGCGACAGCAGGCTGTCCGGGCCCTTGCGGAAGTCCACGGGCTGGCTGGCCAGATAGACCTTCACGCCCGACGGCATCATGCCGAGCGCACCGCACGCAGGATCCGGCGCAGCGCAGCCTCGCTGACGTCCGGGCCGACGCGGATCATCACCTCGCCAACCACAATCTCCACCATGGGAGCGGACGTGCCCACCGGGGCGTCTGCGTTCTGCTTCTTCAGAAAGGCCTTCCGCCAGCCGAACAACTGCGGTGGCGAAATCCCCAAGCCGCGTGCCAGCACCGAAACGTTCACGCCCGGCTCCAGCGCCGCCGCGACCGCTTGCGCCTTGAACTCATCCGACCAACGGCGGCGCTCCCCAACCGGTGCTCCGTCAAAACGCTCAATCACAGCCTCGACCAACTGTAAGCTACCAGTCGCAGGCATAGGCGTAGAACTAGTCTTAAACATGGAACCTCGGCGTCAGACCAACGCCAAACACCTATCCCAGATCAGCCACGCCGCGGCACCCACGGGGTTTCCTTGCCGCTTACCGACCGTCTTCGGAGACGCGAAGATGACAACGGCGCTCCTCGACCGACTGACCCATCACTGTGACATCGTCGAGACCGGCAACGAGAGCTGGCGCTTCAAGACGCGGGAATGACCGAGACGCCGCTGGCCCGATCCGGTTGCGCTGTATGGAGGCTACACCGCATCGGGCCAGCTACCCGTGCTGACCAAGCGGGGTCATTATTGGGCGCCGAAAGGGGGTCAAAGTTGCGTGCCGATTGACAGCCTCATCCTTCGGCAAATGGCTGGACGACACAGAGAAGGACATCAGCAGGCTGCCACATGCAGAGCAGCGCGAGATGCGCAGCGAATTTTATCAGATCGCCGCTGAAATCGTGCGCGATCTCGGGGATGACCGCGGTGCGCAGCTG
>JAEXBT010000001.1 GCA_023393895.1 Pseudomonadota bacterium | reverse complement strand
CACGGCGAGCGCCGGCCCGTCCAGCCGCTGGCCGGGTTCCAGCAGCACCTCGCCGGCGCGGCAATCGGTGCCCGCGGGATGGATGAACTGGCGCGGATGCGGCGCGTATCCCTCCGCCAGCAGATACGCCCCGCCTTCGCGGCGCGTCTCCTCCACCGGCACCACGGCGTCGCAGCCCTCTGGCAGCGGTGCACCGGTGGCGACCTCGATGCAGCCCGTCGGATCCTCCAGCCGGGCGCCGCTGCTGCCGGCGGCCTGCACGCCGTGCACCACGAAGCGCCGTAATCCCGCATTCGTGGAGATGGCGATGCCATCCATCATCACCCGGTCGAACGGCGGCTGGTCGCGCTCGGCCTTCACCTGCTGGCGCAGCACCCGCCCGGCGGCGTCCGCGATGGACACGCGCTCTGCCGCAAACAGCGGCAGGGATTCGCGGATGCGGCGGTCGGCCTCGGCGATGGAAATGGGCGCGTTCATCAATGCAATCCTCGCACGCGGGCGTCGGCGGGGTGTTGCAACGCATCGTTATGATGCCTGCATGGCTCCCATGATCGATGACCTGCCTGCCGGCGCGGCGCGGCGCGACATCCGGCGCTGGCGCGACGGCACCGCGCATGCCGATCGCGACTGCGTGGCCGAGGAGCAGCCGGTCGAGGTCGGCTGCAACGGCGTGCCGTTCGCGGTGATGATGATGACGCCCACCGATCTGGACGACTTCGCCCTGGGGTTCGCCCTCAGTGAAGGGCTGGTCGACGACGCCGCGCAGCTGCAGGCGGTCGCGGTGGAGACGCTGCTGGAAGGGACCCGCCTCAACCTGACCGTGGCTACGGAGGCGCCGGCCGCCCGGTTGGACCGCACGGCCGCGCGGCTGCTGCCCGGCCGCAGCGGTTGCGGCATCTGTGGGACACGCGAACTGGAAACAGCGGTGCGCCCGCCGCGCGCGGTCACCTCGCCGGTGCGGGTGGGCATCGCCGGACTGCAACGCGCGATGGCCGAGCTGCAGCAACGACAACCCCTGAATGCGCTGACCGGCGCCGTCCATGCCGCGGCCTGGGCGCGACCCGATGGTGAAATCGTGCTGGCGCGCGAGGACGTGGGCCGCCACAACGCGCTGGACAAGCTGATCGGCGCGATGACCCGCGACGCGCTGGACCCGGCCGATGGCTTCGCGCTGGTGACCAGTCGCGCCAGCTACGAGATGGCGACCAAGGCGGCGAACGCCGGCATCGGCGTGCTGGCGGCGATCTCGGCGCCGACCGCGCTCGCGATCGCGCTCGCCGAGGTCGCGGGCATGACCCTGGTGGGGTTTGCCCGTCCCGGTAGCTGCAATGTCTACTCACATCCTCAGCGGCTGCACCCATGAAGACTTTCACACCTCCACGCAGACAGGGTTTCTGGTGCAACGCGATTGCCGGCGTTTCAGGGCGCCTGCGCGCCGGATACCTGGCGATGCTGCTGGGCGCCGTGGTCACGCCGGCGCACGCCGACGAGATCATCGTCTCCGCGGCGTCGAGCATGACCGATGCGATGACCGAGGTCGCGCGTGCCTACGAGTCCGCGCATCCACGCACGCGCGTGGTGCTCAACTTCGCCGCCTCCGACACCCTCGTGCGGCAGCTCCGCAACGGCGCGCCGGTCGACGTGCTGGTCACCGCCGACAGCGAGTCGATGGACCGCGCCGCGCGGCAACAGCTGCTGGCGGCGGGCAGCCGGATCGATATCGCGAGCAACCAGCTGGTGCTGATCACGCCGTCCGGAGCGACGCAGCCCCCGCGGCAGTTGCAGGACCTGCTGCATCCCCGCTATCGCCGCCTGTGCTGGGGCGATCCGGCCTCGGTACCGGCGGGCCGCTACGCGGTCGCGGCGCTGAAGCGCGAGGCGCTGGACCGCCGCCTGGCGGCGCGGGTCGTGCTGGCCCAGAACGTGCGGCAGTGCCTGAACTACGTGGCCCGTGGCGAGGTGGATGCCGGTTTCGTGTTCGCCACCGATGCGCGACCCGGGCGGGTCCGCATCGCCCTGCCGGTGGCTTCGCCGTTGCCGATCCGCTACCCGGCCGCGCTGGCGGCGCGCAGCCCCAATGCGACAGCCGGCCGCGGTTTTCTCGCCTTCCTGCAGTCGCCGGCCGGCCGTCAGCTGCTGTCGCGCCACGGCTTCCTGCCACCCTGACGTGCGTCCGGAGATCCTGCAGCCCCTGCTGCTCTCCTTGCAGGTCGCGCTCTGCGCCACCGCTCTGGTGGTGCTGGCCGGCGTGCCCCTCGCGTTCGCACTGGCACGCTGGCGTTCGCGCTTCAATCCTGTGGCCGATGCGCTGCTGACCCTGCCGCTGGTGCTGCCACCGACGGTGCTGGGCTATTACCTGCTGGTGCTGCTGGGCCGCGAAGGCATCATCGGGCGCTGGCTGGATGCCTTCGGCATCCGCCTGGTCTTCACCTGGCAGGGCGCGGTGATCGCGGCCGCGGTCGCGGCCTTCCCGTTGCTGCTGAAAGCCGCGCGCACTGCATTCGAGGGCGTCGATCCGCGACTGGAGGATGCCGCGCACGTGCTGGGCCTCTCACCCATCGCGGTGTTCATGCGGGTGTCGCTGCCACTGGCATCGCCGGGCATCGCGGCCGGTGCCCTGCTGACGTTCGCGCGTGCACTTGGCGAGTTCGGCGCCACCCTGATGCTGGCCGGCAACCTGCCGGGCCGCACCCAGACGCTGTCGGTGGCGATCTACGCCGCGATCGAAGCAGGTGACGAAGCCGGTGCGGCGGTGCTGGTGGCGATCGCCTCGGTCACCTGCGTGCTCGCGCTGCTGCTGGCCACGCGCCTGCTGCGGCCTCCCGCGCGACGCGCCGCATGAGCGCGCGGCTGGACATCCGCCTGCAGCGGCGCATCGATGACGCCGGACGGCCGTTCCTGCTGGATGTCGCGTTCGCCACCGATGCCGAACGCGTGGCACTGGTCGGTCCGTCGGGTGCCGGCAAGAGCCTCACGCTGCGCGCGATCGCTGGCCTGTTGCGACCGGATGCCGGCCACGTGCGGCTGGCCGGTGACGTGCTGTTCGATGCCGCCCGGTCCATCCACTTGGCGCCCGAGCAGCGTGGCGTGGGGCTGGTGTTCCAGGACTACGCGCTGTTTCCGCACCTGACCGTGGCGCAGAACGTGGCCTTCGGCCTGCAACGCGGGTGGCGCAATGCCACGCGCGGCAACGTCAGCGACGAGGTGCGGCTATGGCTGCGCGATTTCGGGCTCGAGGAGCTCGCCGGCCACTACCCCGTGCAGGTCTCGGGCGGCCAACAGCAGCGTGTCGCCCTTGCCCGCGCGCTGGCGCCGCGGCCGCGCCTGCTCCTGCTGGACGAACCCTTCGCTGCACTGGACCAGGCACTGCGCGAGCGGCTGCGCAATGACGTGCTGGCGCTGCAGCGGCGGCTCGGTTTCGGGCTCATCGTGGTCACCCATGACGCGCGTGATGCGGAACGGATGGGCGAGGAGATCCTCGAATTGCGCGAAGGTCGAATCGTCACCTCCGCTGGCCGGGCAGCGCCCGTCGAAGCCTGACCGGATTCAGACCTGCGTGACGCGTTCGGCCCTCAACCGGCGTGCGCTGTCGCGCACGTCCACGTCGAAACGCAGCTCAAGGTCGCCGGCAGGCGTGGTCACGCCGAAACGGATGCCGTCCTTGCTTGGCAGCCGCGCCGCCAACGCGCGCACGTCGGCGGAAGGCAGCGCCACCCGCCACGCCGCCGCATCACCCGAAACCGCTGCCTCTGCGCCAGGGTGCAGCACGAGTTCCAGCGCATACGCAAAGCCCGGCGCCTGCGAGGCCAGCGTCACGGCCTCGCCCGCGAGCAGGTGCTGCAGTTCCGCCTCGTCCACGCGCAGCCGCCACTGCTGGCCTTCCACCTGCCATTTCATTCGCCCGTACCCCCGTCCATCGCGTCCAGTGGATGCACTTCCACGAGCGATCCGGCCGACGCCTCACCCGGCTGCTCGGGCATGACCAGCCAGGCATTGGCAGCGACGAAGGGACGCATCCGGAAGGGTTCCTGCTGCGGCAAGGGCTGCGCCTGCAGCACGCCTGCCGCATCCGGCTCGACCCGTCCGCGCAGGAAATGGCGCAACCCGGGCTTGCCTTTCCACGCTGCCTGCAGCCGCGCATGGCGAGCCACCGGCGCGCGCTCCGCCCGCATCGCACGCAACACCGGCATCACGAAGAAACGCATCGCGGCAGCGACGGCCATCGGCGTGCCGGGCAGCGCGAGCAGCAGGCCACCGCCCGGCAGGGCTGCAGCGAACAGCGGCTTGCCCGGGCGCATCGCCACGCCATGGAAGAGCACGCGGCCGCCGATCGCGGCGACCGCTTCGGGCACGAAATCGTAGCGGCCCATCGATACCGCCCCCGTGCTGATCACCAGATCGGCCGACGGCGAGGCTGCCAGCGCGGCGAGATAGTCGGCGGCGTGGTCTTCCACCACGCTGCTGGCGATCACCTCGGCGCCCGCCGCGGCCAGCGCCGCCTCCAAGTACGGGGCGTTCGAGCTGTAGATCTGGCCCTCGCCGAGCGGTTGCGCCGGGTCGTCGACCAGTTCCCTGCCGGTGCCGATCACGCAGACCCGCGGCTGTCGGATCACTTCGACGCGGGCGATGCCGCAGGCGGCGAAGGCCATCGCATGCGGCGGCCGCAGGCGCACGCCCGCGTGTTCGATCACCTCGCCGGCGGCGAAATCACTGCCCGCCCGACGTACGTTCGCGCCGGTCGTGACGGCATCATGCAGGCGGATCCGCAGCGGCTGGCCGCTGGCATCGCTGGTGAGCAGGTCGGTCCGCTCGACCGCCACCACCGTATCGAGCCCCGGCGGCAAAGGCGCGCCGGTCATGATCTCGATCGCCTCTGCAGCGCGCGCGGCACCTGACACGCCCTCGCCGGCGGCCAGCGTGCCGGCCACCGCATGTTCGCTGCCGGCGTGCAGTCCCGCCGCTGCGGCAAGCGCATAACCATCCATCGCGGCGTGATCGAAGCCCGGCAGCGCGACGCGGGCGGTGACATCGGTGGCCAGCACGCGACCGATCGCCTGGGCTATCGGCACCGCCTCGGTGTCGAGCGCGCGCACCTCTGCAAGCAACCGCGCCAGCGCTTCCTCGTACCCCATCATCCGCGCGGCTCCGCCAGCTTCGCCACGCCACCGGCAAGCGACCATGCCTCCACGCCCTGCTCGCGCAGCCGTTGCGCGGCGCGGTGGCTGCGGCGTCCGCTGGCACAGACCAGCAGCCAGCGCGCGGCGGGGTCCGGCAAGCGCGTCACGTCGAGCTCCGTCGCGGCGATGTGGCGTGCCGGCAACGACAGCGGCTGTGCGGCGACTTCATCGGCGTCGCGCACGTCGACGAGCACGTAGCCGGCGGCGTGGGCCGCGGCCAGCGACGGGAAGCTGCGGTCGAGTTCGCCGACCGCTTTCCGCCGGGTGAGTTCGCGTCGTGCGACCGCCGCGCATCCTCCCTCGCGTGCGCAGCCGTGGGCCGCATCGATCAGCAACGCCTGCTGCGTGCCCTCGAGCAGGTTGACCAGGCGCAGCTGCGTTGGCGCGATGCCCGGCAGCCCAAGCAGCAGCTTGAGTGCCTCCATCGCCTGCAGCGTGCCGAGGACGCCGGGCACCGGTCCGAGCACCCCGGCTTCGGCGCAACTGCCTGCCCAGCCCGGCTCCGCCGGCTTCGGCCACAGGCACCGCATGCAGGTGTTGCCGACGCCGGGCAGCACCCACTGCAACTGGCCTTCGTACTGGTGCACGCTGGCAAGCAGCAGCGGCGTGCCGGTCACGAGCGCGGCATCGTTGGCGAGGTAGCGGCTGTCGAGGTCGTCGGTGCATTCGACGACGAGGTCATGCGCCGCGAAGACCGCCTCGCTGTCGTTCGCGGTCAACGGCTGCAGCCGCACCTCGACCGAGACTGCCGGATTCAGCGCACGGACCCGGCGTGCGGCGAGTTCGGCCTTGTGCTCGCCGATGTCGGCGGCTGCGTACATGACCTGGCGATGCAGGTTGCTCGCCTCCAGTCGATCGCCATCGACGAGGGTGAGATGACCCACGCCGGCGCCTGCAAGATAGCTGATGACCGGACAGCCGAGGCCACCGGCGCCGATCACCAGCACGCGTGCGGCGGCGAGGCGCGACTGACCGGCCTCGCCGACCGCGGCCAACCGGGTCTGCCGCGAATAATCGGGCACGAAGTCCCCGGGGATTTCCGCGTGCTGGTGCGGGGCGTGGCCGTGGTGCGCGCAGTCATCCTCGCGATAGCCGTGGGTGCCATGGGTACAGGCCACCCAGGCCGAATCGCCTTCGAGATAGTGCTCCTTCTTCCAGATCGGGAGCCGGTGCTTGATCTCGTCGATGATGTAGCGGCAGGCGCGGAAGGCGGCGTCGCGATGCGGCGCGGACACCCCGATCCAGACGGCGAGGTCGCCGATGCGCAGGTCGCCGACGCGATGCACGGCGCTGGCGGCGGTGATCCCGAAGCGCGCGGCCGCCTCCTCGAGGATGCGCTCGCCCTCGGAGGTCGCGAGTTCGGTGAAGGCCTCGTATTCCAGCCCGCTGACTGCGCGGCCCTCGTTGCTGTCGCGCACCCAGCCTTCGAACGCGCAGTAGCCGCCGCTGCGTGGATCCTGCAGCGAGGCGCGCAGCTGCGCCAGGTCGAGCGGCGCGGCGGTGACGCTGAAGCGGCTCATCCGCCGGCCACGGGCGGAATGAACACCACCACGTCGCCGTCGGCGGGCACGTCCTCCCAGTGCGCGAAGCGCTGGTTCACCGCCACCTTGAGCGCTTCCAGTGGCAGCGCGAAGCCATGGCGCACCTGCGCTTCGGCGTACAGTGCCGCAAGCGTCGACGCGGCGGTTTCGAGGGCTTCCTCGCTGCAGCCGGCCTGTTCGCGCAGCTGCGCGTAGTACTGCAGGCGCACCCGGTTCATGCCGAGGCCTCCAGCGTGTGTCGCATCGCGTCGAACTCCTCCGGCGTGTTGACGTTGTCGAGCGCGTCACCCGGCGCGGGCAGCAGGCGGATGTCGGACTGCAGCAACGCCTTGCGCGGGCAATGCCGGCCTTCGGCCTGCAGCCGCAGCAGCGTCGCATGGCTGGCGGGTTCCCAGATCGCGCACAGCGGCTCGGGCAGGCCATCGAAACGGCTGGTGAACGCGGTCGCGGCGCGTGAGGGATCGCGTGCATCGACCAGCGCACGCAGGGTCGCCGCATCGAGCCGCGGCAGGTCGCAGGCCAGCACCAGCCAGGCGGCGGCCGGATGCGCTGCCTGCGCGGTCAGGATGCCGGTGATCGGCCCGACCGAATCGCCGGCATCCACCAGTTGCGGCAGGCCGGCGCGCAACGGGTCATCCTGCTGGTCGGCACGCACCGACACCCAGGCGCGTTCGGTCGCTGCCTCGAGCAGCGTCCACGCGCGCAACAGCTGCGGCATGCCCGCGTAATCCAGCGCGGCCTTGTCGCGCTGCATCCGCCGGCTGGCGCCCCCTGCCAGCAGCAACCCGAACAGCGGCGGTGCGTTCATTCGCCCGCCTCGCGCGGAGGGGCTGCCTCGACGAAGTCGCTCTTGCCGCCGGACTTGCGCAACAGGCGCACCTCGCGGATGACGATCGCGTGCGACATCGCCTTGCACATGTCGTAGAGCGCGAGTGCGGCGACCGATGCCCCGGTCAGCGCTTCCATCTCCACGCCGGTGCGTCCCTCGCATGACACCGTGCAGGTGATCTCGGCGACCGCGTCCTCGAACGCGATCTCCACCTTGCACTTGTCCAGCGCCAGCGGATGGCAGAGCGGAATCAGCTGCGAGGTGGCCTTCGCGCCCATCACCCCGGCGAGGTGGGCGACGGTGAGCACGGCACCCTTGGGCGTGACGAAACCCTGTGCCTGCAGCTGGGCGGCCACCGCTTCGGGGAACACGACCTCGGCGCGCGCACTGGCTTCGCGATGACTCACCGCCTTGCCGCCGACATCCACCATCTGCGGGCGTTGGGCGTCATCAAGATGGGTCAGGGGACTGCTCATTCAACGGCTCAATGGAGGTGTTCAACCGGGATCGGCAGCAGGCGCATGGCTCAGCCGCCGATGTAGTGCATCTCGATCTTGCGGCCGACCCGGTCGCGTGCGGCCGCATCGCGCGCTTCACTATACCGGTCGCCACGCATCGCCCAGATCGCCTCCAGATGCTCGCGCAGGCGTGCGTCGTCGCTGCCATCGCGCAGCAAACCGCGCAGGTCGGCGCCCTCGCGCGCGAACAGGCAGGTGTACAGCCGGCCTTCGGAAGACAGCCGGGCGCGCGTGCAATCGCCGCAGAACGGCTGGCTGATCGATGAAATGAAACCGATCTCGCCCGAACCATCGGCATAGCGGTATCGCAATGCGACTTCTCCCGGCGTGGTCGCCGGCAGCGCCTGCAATGGCCAGCGCGCGTGGATGGCCGCCATCAGTTCGGCGCTGCTGACCACCGCCTCGCGGCGCCAGGCGTTGCGGTTGCCCACGTCCATGAACTCGATCAGGCGCACCACCACCGGCGTGCCGCGGAACCTCGCCAGCAGGTCGAGGACCTGGTGATCGTTGACGCCGCGCTGGATCACCGCATTGACCTTGATGCCGCGCGGGAAGCCGGCCACCAGCGCCGCATCGATGCCGGCCAGCACCTCGCCCGGCGAGCCGCGCCCGCCGCTCATCCGCGCGAAGGTGGCGGGATCGAGCGTGTCGAGACTGACCGTCACCCGGTCGAGTCCCGCCTCGCGCAGCGCACGTGCGTGGCGGGGCAACAGCACGCCATTGGTGGTCAGCGCGAGATCATCGATGCCATCGATCGCGCGCAGGTCCGCGACCAGCGCCGGCAGCCCGGTGCGCAGCAGCGGCTCGCCACCGGTCAGCCTGAGCTTGGTGACGCCCAGTCCGGCCGCGATCCGCGCGACACGGGTGATTTCCGCGAACGACAGGCGCTCCGGCGCGGAGAGGAAGCGGTAATCCTCGCCATAGGTCTCCTCCGGCATGCAGTACGGGCAACGGAAGTTGCAGCGGTCCATCACCGAGATGCGCAGGTCACGCATCGGCCGGCCATGCCGGTCGGCCACGCCGCCATGGTCCGCGGCCGTAGCCGGTACGCCTGGCGCCAGCGGTGGAAGAGGTGCATCCATGCCCCATTCTCGGCCGCGGCGGCGGGCCTGCCTAGGGGTGGCGATGGCATCATGCCCGCATGGATGAACGCCCCGGCATCGTCGACCTGCGCAGCGACACCGTGACCCGCCCGACCGCGGCGATGCGCGAGGCGATGGCCCGCGCCGAGGTCGGCGACGACGTGTATGGCGAAGACCCGACCGTGAACGCGCTGCAACGGCGGCTGGCGGGCGACCTCGGCTTCGAGGCGGCGCTGTGGTGTCCGAGCGGCACCCAGGCCAATCTGGTCGCGCTGCTCGCGCATTGCCAGCGCGGTGACGAATACCTCGTCGGCATGGAGGCGCACACCTACAAGTACGAAGGCGGCGGTGCTGCCGTGCTTGGCTCCATCCAGCCTCAGCCCTTGCCGCAGGCCGACGACGGCACGCTCGACCTGTCCTCTGTCGAGCGCGCGATCAAGCCGGTCGATCCGCATTTCGCGCGCAGCCGCCTGCTGTGCCTCGAGAACACCTGGATGGGTCGCGCCCTGCCGCTGCCCTACCTCGCCGAGGCGCGCGCGCTGTGCAACCGCCGCGGCCTGGCCCTGCATCTGGACGGCGCGCGGCTGTACAACGCCGCGATCGCCTCGGGCGTGCCTGCGCGCGAGATCGCGCGGCATTTCGACAGCGTCTCGATCTGCCTGTCGAAGGGCCTGGGTGCGCCGGCCGGTTCGGTGCTGGTCGGCACCAGCGCCCTGATCGATTCGGCCAAGCGCTGGCGCAAGGTCTGCGGTGGCGGCCTGCGCCAGGCCGGCATCCTTGCCGCGGCGGGCCTGCACGCGCTGGACCACCACGTGGCGCGGCTGGCCGACGACCACGCGCGGGCGGCACGCCTGGCCGACGGCCTGCGCGCGGCAGCAACGGTGGACGTGTCCTCGCAGCACGGCAACATGGTGTTCATCGAGGTGCCGGCCGAACGCCTCAAGGCGCTCGCCGCGCATCTCGATGCCCATGGCGTGCGCGCCTCGATCGGCTACCTGCCGCAGGTCCGCCTGGTCACCCACCTCGACATCGACGATGCCGGCATCGACCGCGCCATCGCCGCCTTCCGCAGCTTCGGATGAACCGCATGCACCCCACGATCCGCCCTTACCTCGACCAGCTGCCGCGCATCGGCGAACGCGTCTACATCGATGAATCCGCGCGCGTCATCGGCGACGTCGTGCTGGGTGACGATGTCTCGGTCTGGCCGCTGACGGTGATCCGCGGCGATGTCAATTTCGTGCGCATCGGCGACCGCACCAACGTGCAGGACGGCACGGTGATCCATGTCAGCCACGACGGTCCGCACGCCAAGCTGGGCGGGTTCGCCACGGTGATCGGCAGCGACTGCACCATCGGTCACAAGGCGATCGTGCATGCCTGCCGGATCGAGGACGCCTGTCTGGTCGGCATGGGCTCGACCGTGCTCGATGGCGCGGTGATCAGGAAGCATGGATTCCTGGGTGCCGGCGCGCTGCTCGCACCCGGCAAGGTGGTGGGCGAAGGCGAGATGTGGCTGGGCGCGCCGGCGAAGTTCGCGCGCAAGTTGTCCGATGCGGAGATCGAGGCGCTGTTCTATTCCGCCGGCCACTACGTCAAACTGAAGGACGAGTACCTGAGCGGGAAGCGGCGCGAGAGCTAGGGCCGGGTCGCCGCTTCCAACGCTGTCAGGATCCGCATCGCCGCGTCGCGGTCAGCGCCACACATCGTCGCGCAGGGCCTGAGTGAGGCGCAGAACGCCGGCCGCGCTGGATCGCCGAACACCCGGCAGTGCATGTCTTCATCCAGCTGCGCGCAAGGCACGCCCGCAGGCTTGCCGCGTGGCATGCCCGGCAATGGCGAGGTGATCGAGGGCGCGATGCAGCAGGCGCCGCAGCCGGCGCGGCACTCCATCAGCGCGACCGGTCGCGGCCGGCGACGACCGCGAAACCCAGCATGGCGATCGCCGCATACTCGGCCACAGTCAGCGCGCCACCGATCAGGGCGTGGGCAAGGGCATCGCTCGTCGCCGGGTCGGCCAGCGCGCGGGCCCGCAGCCAGCCGTAGGCCAGCGGCGCCAGGAAGGTCACCGCCGTGAAAGTGGCCAGCCCGCGCATCGCCCAGCGCCGGGCCTGCAGCGGCAACTCCGCACGCCGCAGGCGCGGCCACAGCCAGGCAAGCACCGCGGCCATCAGCAACCACTTCGGCGCGTGGCTGCTGACGAGCGCGAAGAACGGCGAATCGGGACTCATGCCTCAGCCACGTCCGGCCGAAAGACGGAGTTGCGCGTAGACCGGATCGGTCTGCGGACGCACGCCGTGCCAGATCTCGAAGGCATCGGCAGCCTGTTCGACCAGCATGCCCAGGCCATCGAACGCCTGCCCGCAGCCGTGCCTCCGCGCCCAGGCCATGAAGCCGAGCGCGGCACGGCCGTAGTTGAGGTCCACGCAGACGGTGTCCGGGCGCGGCGCGAGGTCGGGCACGGCGGGCAACGCCCCCTCGTGGCCGGCGGAAGTCGCCTGAACGATCAGGTCGAACGCCCCCATCGCATCGACCTCGCGCAGGGTGCAGGCACGGACGCGCTCGGGTGCCTGCAGCCGGTCCATCAGGTCGTAAGCCCGGCCGCGGGTGCGATTGGCGATCACCAGCTCGACGATTCCCGCCTCCAGCAACGCCGGTGCCACGCCATGGGCGGCGCCGCCCGCGCCCAGCAGCAACACGCGCATGCCATGCAGGTCGATGCCGCGGCGCTCGCGCAGATCGCGCACTAGGCCGGTGCCGTCGGTGTTGTCGCCATTCCAGCGACCGTCCCTGAGCGTGAGGGTATTGGCCACCCCCGCCTTGCGCGCACGCTGGGTCAGTGCATGGCAGAGGCCGGCCGCCGTGGCCTTGTCAGGCACGGTGATGTTGGCGCCGACACCGCCGGCGCTGGCGAAGCGCGCGAGCGTGGCCGGCAGCCCGGTGGCCGCAGTGTCCAGCGAAATGTAAGTGACCGGGATGCCGCACTGGCGGCCGAACGCGGCATGGATGCGCGGCGAAAGCGAGTGCGACACCGGATGCCCGAGGACGGCGTAATGCGGGATCGCCATCGTGCGGCTCAGCGCTCGCGCAGCCAGCGCGCGGCGTCCAGCGCGAAATAGGTCAGGATGCCGTCGGCGCCGGCGCGCTTGATCGACAGCAGCGCCTCCATCGCGGTGGCGCGCTCGTCCAGCCAGCCGTTGATCGCGGCCGCCTTCAGCATCGCGTACTCGCCGCTGACCTGGTAGACGAAGGTGGGCACGCCGAACTCGTCCTTCACCCGCCTGACGATGTCGAGGTAGGGCAGGCCCGGCTTCACCATCACCATGTCCGCGCCCTCACCGATGTCGTGATCGACTTCGCGCAGGGCCTCGTCGCTGTTGGCCGGGTCCATCTGGTAGGTGTACTTGTCGGCCTTGCCGAGCGCCGCCGCGCTGCCCACCGCATCGCGGAACGGGCCGTAGAACGCACTGGCGTACTTGGCGCTGTAGGCAAGGATGCGGGTGTGGATGTGGCCTTCACCCTCCAGTTCGCCGCGGATCGCGCCGATGCGCCCGTCCATCATGTCGCTGGGCGCGACCACGTCGGCACCGGCGCGTGCATGGGAGAGTGCCTGCCTGACCAGCGCCTCGACGGTCTCGTCGTTCATCACGTAGCCGGCATCGTCCAGCAGGCCGTCCTGGCCGTGCGAGGTGTAGGGATCGAGTGCGACATCGGTGATCACGCCGAGCGCGGGGAAACGCGCTTTCAGTGCACGCACCGCACGCTGGGCGAGGCCGTCATCGTCCCAGGCCGCCGCGGCGTCCAGCGATTTCGCCTCCGGCGCGGTCACCGGGAACAGCGCGATGGCGGGGATGCCGAGTTCCGACATCTCCTCGCCCACCTTCAGCAGCTCGTCGATCGAGAGCCGCTCGATGCCCGGCATGGAGCCGACCGGCGCGCGGCCCTCGGCCTCGTGCACGAAGACCGGGTAGATCAGGTCGTCGGTGGTCAGGGCGGTCTCGCGCATCAGCCGGCGCGAGAAGGCATCGCGGCGCATCCGCCGCGGGCGCGAGTAGGGATAGGTCATCCCGCCATTTTACGCCTGCCTGCCGGGTGTCGCGCTCAGAGCAGGCCGCCGCCGATCGACAGCCGCACCGCGCCGACGATGATCGCCACCACGTTGAGCAGCAGGCCGGTCCTGGCGCGACCGCGGTTCTCCGCGCGGGTCATCAGCATGCCGATCGCGCCGATGATCGCGCCCACCGCGGCGAACGGGATCATGAACCAGTTGCCCCAGCCCAGCAGGGGAATGAGCGAAAGCACCATCCACAGCAGGGCGATCACGCCCCAGACCACGCTGATCACACCCATCGCCTAGCTCCTCGATCCGGAATTCATCAATGTCTCAACCATGCACGCCATCGATCTCGATGGCCAGCTCGCGCCGGCATATCGCGGCGTGCAGCAGGACGCGCGGCACGCTGTCGCCAAAGCGGGCATCCAGCGCGGCTGCGACCCGTGGCAGGTCGGCGGCATCGCGAACGTAGACCTTCAGCCGCGTGCCGGGACCGAACTGCGCCGGCAGCTGCGGCTGGCGTTCGCGCGCCGCGCCCAGCAACGCGTCGAAGTTGGCGAAGGTCTCATCCAGCTGCTTGTCGAGCTTGCCGTCGTACTGCGAGGCGTGGCCGACGATCGCGGCGGTGCCCGACAGCAGCAGCGGCATCTGGTCGCGGGTCGGCGGCAGCATCGCGCGGGCGAAGCTGGGCGGCTGCGGGCCGTACTGGCGCGGGTAGCGGTAGGCGCTGATCTGGCGCGGGTTCTCCACCGGCCGGCCCGGGGCCTTCGCCGCCAGCCAGTACACCTGCAGCACGCGGGCGTCATCGCAGCGGCCGATCGCGGTCGCCGCCGGCAGCCAGGCCACGTCGAAATCGCCCAGGCCCTGCGCGCGACCGACGCAGAACTGCCGGTAACGCTCGGCATCGCCCTCGCCCAAGGTGATGGCATCCAGGTAGTTCCAGATCCGCAGCAGGTGCGGGAAGCCGCGCGCGG
>JAEXBT010000190.1 GCA_023393895.1 Pseudomonadota bacterium | reverse complement strand
AGCCGCTTCAGCTACAACGGCGAGCCGCTGTACCACTACATGGGCTGCTCGACCTTCAGCGAGTACACCGTTGTGGCCGAAGTCTCGCTGGCGAAGATCAACCCGGATGCCAATCCGGAGCATGTGTGCCTGCTCGGCTGCGGCGTGACCACCGGGATCGGCGCGGTGCACAACACGGCGAAGGTGGCCGAAGGCGATTCGGTGGCGGTGTTCGGCCTCGGCGGGATCGGTCTGGCGGTGATCCAGGGCGCGCGCCAGGCCAAGGCCGGCCGCATCATCGCCATCGACACCAACCCGGCCAAGTTCGACCTCGCGCGCGAGTTCGGCGCGACCGATTGCGTGAACCCGAAGGACCACGACAAGCCGATCCAGCAGGTGATCGTGGAGATGACCGGCTGGGGCGTCGATCATTCCTTCGAGTGCATCGGCAACGTCAACGTGATGCGCGCGGCACTGGAATGCGCGCACCGCGGCTGGGGTCAGAGCGTGATCATCGGCGTGGCCGGCGCCGGGCAGGAAATTTCCACGCGGCCGTTCCAGCTGGTGACCGGGCGCAAGTGGATGGGCACCGCCTTCGGCGGGGTGAAGGGCCGTAGCCAGCTGCCGGGCATGGTCGAGGACGCGATGCGCGGCGACATCGAGCTGGCACCGTTCGTGACCCACACCATGGGGCTGGATGAGATCAACACCGCTTTCGACCTCATGCACGAAGGCAAGTCGATCCGCAGTGTGGTGCATTACTGATGCCCACCCACGCCGCCGGCACGATGTGGGACGCGCGCTACCAGGGCGACGCGTTCTTCTACGGCACCGCGCCGAATGATTTCTTGGCCGCGCACGCGGGCATGCTCGAAGGCCCGGTGCTGGCGCTGGCCGAGGGCGAAGGCCGCAACGCGGTGTTCCTGGCCGGTCGCGGGCTGGAAGTGACCGGCGTGGACATCTCGCCGGTGGGGCTGGACAAGGCCAGACGGTTGGCGGCCGAGCGCGGCGTGCAGATCGAGACCGTGGTCGCCGATATGGCCGACTACATGCCGGAAGCCGGGCATTACGGCGCGGTGGTGTCGATCTTCGCGCACCTGCCGCCGCCGGTGCGCGCGGCGCTGTATCCGCGCGTGGTCGCGGCCCTGAAACCCGGCGGCCTGTTGCTGCTGGAAGGCTATGCCGAGGCCCAGCTCGAGCGCGACACCGGCGGGCCGAAGGACATCGCCATGCTGCTGACGCCCGACAAGGTGGCCGCCGAGTTCCAGGGCCTGGAAACCGTGTGGCTGCAGCAGCTCGAACGCGACGTGCAGGAAGGCCAAGGCCACACGGGCCGGGCCTCGGTGGTGCAGTTCATCGGGCGCAAGCCGGTGGCACCGATCGCCCATGACGGAGGAACGCAATGATGGAACGCATCGAACGACGCGCCAGCTTCGGTGGCTGGCAGGAGGTCTGGCAGCACGATTCCACCTCGGTGGGCGTGCCGGCACGGTTCGGCATCTACTTGCCGCCGCAGGCCACCGAGGGCAAGTGCCCGGTGCTGTACTGGCTCTCGGGCCTGACCTGCACCGAACAGAACTTCATCACCAAGGCCGGCGCGCAGCAGTTCGCCGCCGAGCATGGCGTGATCATCGTGGCCCCGGATACCAGTCCGCGCGGCGAGGGCGTGGCCGATGGCGAGGGCTACGACATCGGGCTGGGCGCCGGCTTCTACGTCAACGCCACCCAGGCGCCGTGGGCACCGCATTACCGGATGTACGACTACGTCGCCACCGAGTTGCCGGCGATCATCGAAGCGCAGTTCCCGGCCAACGACCGCCGCGGCATCTTCGGTCATTCCATGGGGGGCCACGGCGCACTGACCATCGCCCTGCGCAATCCTGGCCGCTATCGCAGCGTGTCGGCGTTCGCGCCGATCGTCGCGCCTTCGCAGGTGCCGTGGGGACGCAAGGCGTTCGCCGCCTACCTCGGCGAGGATCGCGAGGCGTGGGCGCGCCATGACGCCACCGCACTGGTCGCCGGTGACTTGTCCGAGCGTCTGCCACTGCTGATCGACCAGGGCGATGCCGACGAGTTCCTGGCCGAACAACTGCGTCCCGAATTGCTGCGTGACGCCGCCGAAGCCGCGGGCCATCCGCTGACCCTGCGCCTGCAACCCGGCTACGACCACAGCTACTACTTCATCGCCAGTTTCATGGGCGAGCATGTCGCCTGGCATGCCAAGGCGCTCCACGACTGAGGCTCGGCTGACGCCGCTGGACGCACGGCGTACTCTTTTTGTGGTCCAAGACAAGGGGAGCGTCCATGCAAGCGCAGACAGGCAAGGCGCCGACGTGGCTCTGGGGGGTGGGGGCACTCGGGCTGATCTGGAACCTGATCGGCGTGGGTTTCTTCATCATGCAAGTGGGCATGGGCGAGCAGGTGCTTGCGGCCATGCCGCCGGAGCAGCGTGCGGTGTACGCGGCGACGCCCGGCTGGATCTAGGTGTTCTATGGCATCGCCACCTTCGGCGGCGCGCTCGGGGCGTTGGGCCTGCTGCTGCGACGGCGCTGGGCGGCGCCTGTGCTGCTCAGCGCGCTGGTCGCGCTCGCTCTTCAGGTCGTCAGCGGCTTGGTGGTCACGCCGATGCTGGAGACCGGCGGCGTGGCATCGCTGGGCTTGCCGGTCTTTTTGCTGGTGGTCGCCGCGTTGTTGTGGGGGTTCGCGCGCCGCCTGGCAGTGGGTGGCGTGCTGCGCTGAGCTGCTAGCCGACCAAGCGGAAATCGGTGCAGGCGAAGCGTCCGTCGCGCAGCACGGTCGCGCCCTGTCTCAGTGCCAGCGGCCCGCGGAACATCGGCCCCGCGCCGACGCAGGTGTGGAATTCGCCGTTCTCGCCGCAGGGGTCGATGCTGTCGGGCAGGGCGTCCAGCAGGGTGGCGTCGAAGCACTGGCCGGCATGGCGCGCATCCAGCAGCGCGGTGTCGATGCAGCACAGCGACGCCTGCAGGCCGCCCTCGATCATCCGTCGCGCCAGTCGCGAGGTGTCCTCGCCGAACAGCGGGAACAGCGCCTGCCAGCCGAGGCGTTCGCACAGTGCCGTGCGCCAGTCGCGGATATCGGCCAGCAGCAAGTCCCCGAACGCGATGTGGCGAATGTCCGGCCAACGCGAACGTGCCTGTGCCAGCGTGGCCGCGAACGCCTCCTCGTAGGCGCGGTTGTCGGCGCCGGCATCGATCGGGCTTTCCAGCAGCGGCAGCCCGGCGGCATCGGCCTGCGCCTGCAGCACCTCGCGGCGCACGCCCTGCATCGAGGATCGACCGTGGTCGCGGGTGACGGTGCTCAGCAGGCCGACCACGTGATGACGGCCGACTTGGCGTAGCTGATGCAGCGCCCATGCCGCGTCCTTGCCGCCGCTCCAGGCCAGCAGCGTGGGTATTGGCAAGGGGGCCTCAGGCGGCGCGGACGTCGCGCAGCTGCCAGTGGTTGCCGGCCAGGAGCCGCAGGCGGTGCTTGAGCACGTCGCCGGACAGGGCGGTCACGATTTCCAGATCGACATGCAGGTCGTCGAATCGGCCGCTGACGGTCGCGCCCGGGTCGGTGGCGGCCAGCCGGGGATCGACGTCGTCGGGATCATCCTGCGTGGCCAGCCATGCGCGGAAGACGCCGCCTTCGCGCAGGGCGGACTGCAGCTCTTCGGCGAAACCTTCCGGCCCGTGTGAGCGGAAACCGAAGGGCGTGCCGGCGCGTGCCTTCTCCGGATCCGGAAGGGTGATGAAGAATCGAGTGGCCATGTCGGGATCCTGTGCGGGAGATGGCCCGAGGATACGCCGCGCCCGCGTCGGCGCGGCGTGCAGGCTCAGCTCAGCGACGGCCGGCCTTCCTTCGCGTAACCCATCGAGAGCACGTTCTTGCCGATGTTGATGATCCCGGTGAGGCTCATCAGGCTTTCCAGCAGCTCCACGCCGTTCTCCGCGCAGGCCGCGGCCAGCTCGGCGTAGCCCGGCAGCGCGCGCATGACGTCCAGCGGGCCGCCGTAGCTGAGACTGACCACGGGCACCATCAATCCGCTGCGGACATCCGCGGCGGCGGCGCGGAACAGTTTCTCGGCCGCCGGCTCGAAACCGCGTGCCTTGGCCAGCGGGTGGGTCTGGCCACGGTTGCAGTGCAGGATCGGCTTGACGTCGAGCGCGGTGCCGAGCATCGCGCTCATCAGCCCGACGCTGCGATCGCCCTTCGCGCGCGCCCGGCTGCGCAGGTAGTACAGGTCCGGCGGCACTGCGAAGGAATGGGTGTGCATCGCGACGTGCTCGATGCGGGTGCGGATGCGCGGCGGGTCCGCGCCTTCCGATTGCAGCGCCAGCCCCGCCATGAGCGGGATCGACTGGCCGGAAAACAGGCTGCCGGTATCGACCACGCGCAGCGAGAACGGCGTGGCGTGGCCAGCGGCGGCGCGCACCGGCTGGTAATCGTTGAGGATGCCGAAGCTGGCCTGGGTGGCGTTCTGGAAGATCGGGCTGCGTTCGCGGGTGACGGTGAGGCAGAAGACGTAGTCGTATTCCACCACCAGCCGTTCGAGGAACAGCGCGCGGATCTCCTCGACGCTGAGCGAGCGGGTTTCCGCTTCGCTGGCCTTCCGTGCGACATCGTTGTCGAGGAAGCTGAGGGTGACTTCGGCGTTGCGCCGGTCGGTGACTTCGTAATCACCGATCCGCACGCCGATCGGCATGATCATCACCCGGCCGGAGTCGATGTATTCGTCCGGGATGTCGCAGGTTGCATCGACGAGGAATCCGATTCGCATCCGTGGCCCCTTTTCTGGTGGCGGTCGATGCCGGCCGTCATGCCGACAATGCCCCGGAGTATGCACGGACTTCGGCGGCGCTGTCGAATCGCCGCCGAGGGGGTGTTTCAGTCGTGGTAGGCGGGCGGAAGCCCGTCCGGGCGCGCCTGCAGGTAGCGGTCCCGCAATTCGGTCTGGCGCGATTTCATCGGCACCGCGCGGCCGCCCAT
>JAEXBT010000140.1 GCA_023393895.1 Pseudomonadota bacterium | reverse complement strand
GGCCGGAACTGCTCGGCACCACCAAGGGCTTCCTCGACTACTTCGGGCTGAAGCGGCTGGACGAATTGCCGCCGCTGTCGGAACTGAAGGATTTCGGCGAACTCGAGCCGCAGCTGGACTTCGATGCCGCGCCGATCGCCGCCAACGCCGATGCCACGGCGGATGCTGCATCGGCCATGCCCGTTGCGGACGCTGAAGACACGGCCGCCCCCACCACCCCGCAGGAGGCCGCCGAGGCCGCATCCCCTGCCCCCACTGAATCCGATGATGCGTACGATGCCGCATCCGGCCCATTGAACGACACGGACATCGCCGCCGATGGCGAGGTCAGGAGCGATACATGAGCAACAACGAACGCCGCACACTGTCCCTCAAGCGCGAGGGCGCGAACACCCCCGCCAGCAAGCTGGAGGAACGCCTGCACAAGGTGCTGGCGCAGGCCGGGCTGGGCTCGCGCCGGGCGCTGGAACAGCGCATCGCCGACGGCAAGGTCGCGGTCAACGGCGAGCCGGCCAAGGTCGGCATGTCGGTCAAGGCCGGCGACAAGATCGAACTGGACGGCCGCGCCTTCGTCACCAGTGCGCTGACCGAGCCGCCGCGCGTGCTGATCTACAACAAGCCCGAGGGCGAGGTCACCACCCGTGAGGATCCGGAGGGCCGCCCGACCATCTTCGACGGCCTGCCGGTGCTGAAGGGCTCGCGCTGGATCTCGATCGGCCGCCTCGACATCAACACCAGCGGCCTGCTGCTGCTGACCACCGACGGCGAGCTGGCCAACGCGATGATGCATCCAAGCCACGAGGTCGAGCGCGAATACGTCTGTCGCGTGCGTCCGCCCGAGGGCGAGGACGCGGTCAGCGACAAGCTGGTCGATCGCCTGCGTCGCGGCGTCGCGCTGGAGGACGGGCCGGCCAAGTTCGACGCGGTCGAGCGCATGTCGGGCACCGACTCGCACGACTGGTTCCGGGTCACCCTGACCGAGGGCCGCAACCGCGAAGTGCGCCGCCTGTGGGAATCGCAGGGCTGCCAGGTCTCCCGCCTCAAGCGGATCCGCTACGGCCAGGTCAACCTGCCGCAGCCCCTGTTGCGGGGCCAGTCACAGGAACTGCCGGATGCTCAGGTCGATGCGCTGCGCAAGTCGGTGGGGCTGGAGGACAGCGTCCCCGCGGCCCTGACCTTGCTGCCGGTGATCGGCCAGCGTCGGGCCGCGAAATCCACCGTGCATCTGGGTGAAGGCCGCGCGCAGGGTGGCTACGTCAACGGCCACAACGCCGCCGACGAAGGCCGCGAGCTGCGCCGCTTCGACCATGTCCGCGAGGACCGCAACCGCCGTGGCGCCCCGCGCAAGGGCGGTGGCCTGACCGTCACCGGCGAGGCCGCGGCGAATCAGGCCAACAAGCGGCTCAAGGTCAAGGGCCAGCAGCGCCAGCCCGGCCAGCGCATGCGCCCCGGCGAGCAGCGCGGCGACAACCCCGCGGCGATGCGCACCTGGTACGTCCCCGATGGCGTCGATACCGGCCCGTCCGGGCATCGCAACGCCGATGCGCGCGGCCCGAAGAAGCCCTACGGCAACAAGCCGCGTCGCGGCGGCCCCGGCGGCAGTGCCGGAGGCGGCTTTCGCCAGAACGAAGGCGGCGGCGCCCGCAGCCCGCGCAGCGAAGGCCAGGCCAAGCCGCGCCATCCCTACGGCCATCCGGGCAATGCGCCGAGCTTCCCCTCGGATCACGCCAATCCCGGCAGCCACAACCCGTACGGGCAGGCGCCGCGGCAGAACCGTGGACCGCGTCCGGCCGGCAATCGCGGCCCGCGTCCGGGCGGCGGCAACCGTGGCCCACGCCCCGGGGGCGGCGGCCGCGGTCGCGGCGGGGATCGCTGATCAGGGTCTCGGCGTCGCCGGGATCAGCCCGGTAGCGCGTCCATGCCCGGCATCGCGAATGCATCGCCATCCTGCAGCGCGGTGAAGCGGCCACGGAAAGCGGCCAGTTCCTTCGCCTGAAGCGTCGTGGTCACCACCAGTTCGCGCTCGGTGCATTCGCTGACCGGGGTGCCGAGGAAGTCGATGACGGCACTGTCGCCGGCGTAGCGCAGGCCGTTGCCGTCCTCGCCCACCCGGTTCACCCCGGCGACATAGCAGACGTTCTCGATTGCACGGGCGCGAAGCAGGGTCTGCCACGCGTAGGCGCGGGCATCCGGCCAGTTGGCCACGTACAGCAGCAGGTCGAATTCCGGCGCATCGCGGGTGGCGTCCCAGCGGTTGCGCGAGAACGCCGGGAAGCGCAGGTCGTAGCAGACCAGCGGGCAGATCCGCCATCCACGCCATTCCACCACGAGGCGATCTCGGCCTGCCGCATAACGCTCATCCTCGCGCGCGAAGGTGAACAGGTGGCGCTTGTCGTAGTGACGGACCTCGCCATCGGGCGTGGCGAACAGCAGGCGGTTGAACACCGCATCCCCGACCCGCAATTGCACGCTGCCGGTCACCGCGGCATCCAGCGCGCGCGCCTGCTCGCGCATCCACGCCACGGTCTCGCCCTGCATGTCCTCGGCGGCGGCGATCGCATCGTTCGAGAAACCCGAAGTGAAGGTCTCCGGCAGGATCACCAGATCGGTGATGCCGCGCAGCGAATGAATCAGTCCGGCGTAATGGTCGCGGTTGCCGGCCGGATCGTGCCAGCGGGTGTCGCCCTGTACCAGCGAGACGCGCAAGTCCCGGCCCATCAGTTTGCCTCCGAGTCGGGGACGAACTTCAGCACGTTGCCGTTAATGCAGTAGCGCTTGCCGGTCGGCGGCGGGCCGTCGTCGAAGACATGGCCAAGGTGGATGCCGGAACTCGCGCTCAGCACCTCGACCCGGCGCATGCCGTGGCTGACGTCCTCGCGCATCCGCAGCGCACCCTCGACCGGGTTGAAGAAGCTGGGCCAACCGGTGCCGCTCTCGAACTTGGCATCGGAGCGGAACAGTGGCGCGCCGGTGATCGGATCGACGTAGGTGCCGGCGCGCTTCTCGTCCAGGTGCGAGCCGCTGCCCGGGCGCTCGGTGCCCTGCGCGAACGCGATGCGCTGCTGCTCGGGCGTGAGCAGGTGGAAGCCCAGCCACTGCCAGAACTTCTCCACCTCGCCGT
>JAEXBT010000099.1 GCA_023393895.1 Pseudomonadota bacterium | reverse complement strand
CCGCCAGGTTGACCGGCTCGAGCCGACGTAGCCTGGCATCGAAGTCGCCGACCGCCTTTTCCCAGACCGCGGCATCGGCATCCTCGACAAGGCTGTTGATGACATCGGCCAGCACGAAGCCGGCTTCGCCGACCTCCGCCGACAGCCGGTTGGCCGCGATCATCGCCGCCTGCTGGTCCAGCTTGCGCTGGCTGATCGCCTCGCGCTGCTGCAGCGCCTGCGCAGCGCGCTGCTGGCGGGTCTGCTCGAAACCGCGCAGCTCGGACTCGATGCCTTCCAGCCCGGCGCGCGCCTCGGCCAGCTTCTGGTCCACGCGCACGCGCTCGTCCAGCGCCGACTGCCGCTCGGCCTCCAGTGCCTTCACCGGCGAATCGCCCTCCGACAACTGCGAGGCGAGTTCGCCCAGCCGGCTGTCGAGCTGTCCACGCTGCTGCGCCATGCGCGAGAGCGCCTGGGTCAGCGAGGCCATCTGGGTGCGCTGGGTCTCGACGGTGAGCGTCAACGCATGCGCGGCATCGCGTGCCTCGCGGGCACGCTCGCGGGCGGCATCGCGCGCCTCGGCAAGGGTCTTGCGTTCTTCCTCCAGACGGCTGCGTGCATCCTGCAACCCGGCCATCCGCGTGATCGCGGCTTCCAGCTTCTCGCGCGCGTCGCGCACCTGGGCCTGGCCTTCTGCGCTGGCCTGGGCGATCTGCGCCAGCTCGCTGTCGATGTTCGACAGCCGGCCCCTTGCGGACTCGACGCGGCCCTTGTGGCTCTGCAGCTGGCCGGCCAGTTCCGACACGCTGCGATGCGACTGGTACAGCGTGCGCTGGGCGTCCTCGCGGGCCTGGTCGGCCTCCAGCGCGCGCTGGCGCAGCCCGGCGATCTGTTCCTCCAGCGCCTTGTCCTGCGCCTGCAGGGCGTCGATCTCGCCGCGCAGCGACTGGATCTCGCGCTCGCGCAACAGCGCACCCTGCTTGGCCGCACCGGTACGCAGCACGCGTACCCATCCGGCCCCCAACCGCTCACCGGCGCGGGTGATGACCGAGGCGCCGTCGGGCAGCTGCGGCAGCAACGCGCGCGCATCGGCCAGCGTCTCGGCGCCGTGCAGGTTGGCCAGCATGCGGCGGATCGCCAGCGGGCCTTCCACCCTGGCGGCCAGCGAGGTCGCTGCGAAACCAGCTTCGCCGGCCTCCGGCGCGACCAGGGTGAGCCGGCCTTCGCTCAGCTCGCCCAGCGCATCGACCAGTGCTTCCGGGGCTTCGACCAGGACACCCTCGATCATCTGCCCGAGCGCGCCCTCGACCGCCTGCTCCCAGCCGGATTCGACACGGATGCGTTCGCCCACGCGCGGCGCCTCGGCCAGGCCATGCTGGCGCAACCAGGCGACCGCGGCGCCGTGCTCCTGCCCGAGTGCGGCGGCCTGCAGGGTTTCCAGCGAGGACAGCCGGCCACGCTTTTCCTGCGCCGACTTGCGCGCCTCGGCGAGCTGCGCCTGCAGCTGGCGCTGCTCGTCCTGCAGCTGCGACACCGATTGCTTGCGCGCATCCACATCGGCCTGGAGGGTGTCGATGCCGGCCTTGTGTTCCTCGTGGCGACGCTCGATGTCGGCGAACGCGGCGGCCAGCGCCTCAAGGTCGAACTGGCCCTGCTCGGCGGCCAGCTTCTCGCGGCGACGCTCGGCATCGAGCAGCTGCCGGTCAAGGTAATCCACGCGGGTACGCTCGACATCGCCGGCGCGCGCGGCCTCGGCCTGCTCCCGGTTCTGCACGTCCCAGCGCTGCTGCCAGTCGGCCAACTTCGCCTCGGCATCCTTCAGCGCCGCCTGACCGGCGCCATCGGCTTCGCGCAACCCGGCCAGCCGCGGCTCGGCCTCGGCCAGGCTCGACTGCAGGCCGGCCAGCGCGCCCTCGTCGCTGCCGATGTGGGCGACCACGTCGGCCAGCGCCGCCTGCGCCTCATCGCGCGCGGTCGCCAGCCGGGTGGCGAGTTCGTGCTGGTGCTGGATCTGCTGCTCGAGCCGCGCCAGCACCCCGCCGACGCGATAGACCTCCGCCTGCGCCTGCGCGTGGGCATCGACCGACTGCTGGTGGCGCTCGCGCCCGGTCTCGATCTCTCGCTCGGCCTGGCGCTGCTCGGCCACCAGTTGCTCGAGCCGGGTCTCGTCGGCGGCCAGCGCCTGCCGGTGCTGCTGCAGGTCGGCATCCAGCGCGCGGTACTGCAGCGCCTTCCATTCGGCATCCTTGACCTTTCGCTCGCCTTGGATCGTGGTGTACTGCTCGGCCTGCCGCGCCTGCCGCGCCAGGTGGGTCAGCTGCTTGCCGACCTCGTCGCGCAGGTCGCTCAGGCGGTCGAGGTTCTCGCGGGTCGAGCGGATCCGGCTTTCGGTCTCGCGGCGGCGCTCCTTGTACTTGGAGATACCGGCAGCCTCCTCCAGGTAGACGCGCAGCTCCTCGGGCTTGGCCTCGATAACCTGCGAGATCATCCCCTGCTCGATGATCGAGTAGCTGCGCGGCCCCAGCCCGGTGCCGAGGAACAGGTCGGTGATGTCCTTGCGCCGGCACTTGGCGCCGTTGAGGTAATAGGTGCTGTGGCCGTCGCGGCCGACCGTGCGCTTGACCGAGATCTCGTTGAACGCCGCGAACTCGCCGCTGATGGCGTGGTCGCTGTTGTCGAAGACCAGCTCGACCGTCGCCTGCGAGACCGGCTTGCGCGCGCTCGAGCCGGAGAAGATCACGTCGGTGGCGTTGTCGCCGCGCAGGCGACTGGCCGAGGATTCGCCCATCACCCAGCGCACCGCGTCGATGATGTTGGACTTGCCGCAGCCATTCGGGCCGACCACGCCGGTCATGTTGGTCGGCAGGTGCAGCGTGGTCGGATCGACGAAGGATTTGAAACCGGCGAGCTTGATCGTGGAAAGGCGCATGAAGGTCCGGGCCCGCCCGCGCAGGGTCCGCGGGTGAGTATTTGGATTAAATTATTACGTCAACTTATTGATTTTATTGACGGCGATACTGCGGGATTCGCACCCCGACAGGCGAGTATAAGGCGGCCCGTGGATGCGCGGCTCAGGGTGCCCGCGCATCGATGGCGAGCGCATGGATGTCATCGCGCATCATCGAACCGAGCGCCTCATAGATGGCGCGGTGGCGCGCCAGCGGTGGCATCGTCGCGAACGCCGCGCTGACGATGCGCACGCTGAAGTGGCCATGGCCGTGTGCACCACCACCATGGCCGGCGTGCCGGGCGCTGTCGTCGGTGATCTCCAGCAGCTCGGGCGCGAAGGCCGTGGTCAGCATCTCGCGCATGCGTTCAATACGTCCGGGGTTGAGGCGCGGGATGTCGGCCTCGGTGTGGCCGGTGGGCGTGTTCACGGCAGCACCTTGCGGAATGGCCGCACGTCCACCCTCAGGTAGACGCCGGCAGCCACGTAGGGATCGGCATCGGCCCAAGCGCGCGCGGCATCCAGCGACGGAAACTCGGCGATGACGATGCTGCCGCTGAAACCCGCGGGCCCCGGATCCTCGGCATCGATCGCCGGGCACGGGCCGGCCAGCAGCAGGCGGCCTTCGTCCTGCAAGGCCTTCAGCCGCGCCAGGTGGTCGGCACGTGCGGCCAGGCGCCGGTCCAGCACGTCCTGTCCGTCATGGCCCTCGATCGCGTACCACATGCCGGAACTCCAGTGGAATGGTTGCCGCATTCTAGCGAGGCGCGCGCTGGACAGCCCGCCCGCAAAGCCGTAGGCTTGCCACATCGAGGCCTTGCCCCGTGGCGCATCCGGCCACCCGCAGCCGCCTCCCACGCCCTTCGCACCTGATCGCCGCAGCATCGCCTGCCGCGTCCGGACGCTTGGCGTTGAATCGTCCCGCGTTGCACGTTCCACCGCCCCGCCCCGTGCCGAGCGCATGGCTGGCCGATGTTGCCGCATTGATGACCGAAGAAACCGCCGCACAGGCGCCCGACACCCATGGCAGGCAGACACCCCAGCAGCAAGAGATGCCGCTGGCGACGGTGCTCGGCCAGCCGGTGCTGGAGATCCCGAAGGACCTGTACATCCCGCCGGACGCGCTGGAGGTCATCCTGGAGGCGTTCGAGGGCCCGCTGGACCTGCTGCTTTACCTGATCCGCCGGCAGAACCTCGACATCCTCGACATCCCCGTCGCGGAGATCACCCGCCAGTACGTGGACTACATCCAGGCCATGCACGAGATGCGCTTCGAGCTGGCCGCCGAATACCTGGTGATGGCCGCGATCCTGGCCGAGATCAAGTCGCGGATGCTGCTGCCGCGGCCGGTGAACGAGGAAGGGCTGGAGGAAGACCCGCGCGCCGACCTGGTCCGCCGCCTGCAGGAATACGAACGCTACAAGCAGGCCGCCGAGGACATCGACCGGCTGCCGCGGCAGGAGCGCGACACCACCGCCGCGGCCCCCGCGCACATGCCCGACCGCAGCGCGCTGCGCGAGCCGCCGCAGGTGGACATGCGCGAGATGCTGCTGGCGCTGCACGACGTGCTCAAGCGCGCCGAGCTGTTCACCCAGCACGCGATCAAGCGCGACGCCCTCTCGGTCCGCCAGCGCATGGGCGAGCTGCTCGACCGCCTGCACGATGGCGCCTTCCACCGCTTCGAGACGCTGTTCGCGGCCGAGGAAGGCCGGCTCGGCGTGGTGGTGACCTTCCTCGGCCTGCTGACCTTGGCCAAGGAGCAGCTGGTCGAGATCGTGCAGGAAGCCCCGCTCGCCCCGATCTACGTGAAGTCGCTCGCCACCCGCGACGCGCCCGCCGAACTGCCCGAGAGCGAGTTCGACGAGGCGCCCGCCGAACCCGACGCCCCCTCCGAACCCGCGGCCTGACCGCCGCCCCGACCTCCCACGATCCATGGACCAGACCCTCGTCACCCGCATCGTCGAAGGCGCGCTGCACGCCGCCAGCCAGCCGCTGAGCGTGGCCCAGCTCGCCGCGTTGTTCACCCTGGATGAACCGGCGCCCGAAGGCAGCCTGCAGGCCGCGCTGGCCGAGCTGCAGGGCCAGTGCGAAGGCCGCGGCGTGGAGCTGGTGGAAGTCGCCACCGGCTGGCGCTACCAGGTCCGCCCCGACGTGCATCCGTGGGTGACCCGGCTGTGGGCCGAGCGCACCACCAAGTACACCCGTGCCACCCTGGAGACGCTTGCGCTGATCGCCTACCGCCAGCCGATCACCCGCGGCGAGATCGAGCAGATCCGCGGCGTGGCCACCAACAGCAACATCATCAAGGCACTGGAAGAGCGCGACTGGATCCGATCAGTCGGCCATCGCGACGTCCCGGGCCGGCCTGAATTGCTGGGCACCACGCGTGCCTTCCTCGATTACTTCGGCCTGAAGCGGCTGGATGACCTGCCCCCGCTGTCCGAGCTGAAGGATTTCGGCGAACTGGAGCCGCAGCTCGACTTCGAGCAGGCGCCGATTCCGGCCGGTGCCGGCCGTGCCGACGAGACCGATGCGGCATCGCCGACGGCGGAACAGTCCGATGCCGATGGCGATGCCGAGTCCATCGCCCAGTCCGCCGCGGAACCCGAAGCCGATCCGGAAACCGAATCCGGATCGCAACCCGATCCGAACCCCGCACCCCCACCCAAC
>JAEXBT010000098.1 GCA_023393895.1 Pseudomonadota bacterium | reverse complement strand
GTTCGAAGTCGATGCCAATTTATGGCTGCAACAGTTCGATGCGGCCTGGATGCTGGGGCTGATGGAGCTGATCTCGGCCCTGGGCCAGAGCGAGGTCTATATGCCGCTGCTCCTGGCCCTGGCGTTCGGGGTCGCGTTCCGGCCGGCCCTGGGCTTGTTGCTGGGCATGCTGGTCGCGGGCACCGCGACCAATGCCATGAAGCTGGGCTTCGCCCTGCCGCGGCCCAGCGAAGTCGACGTGCGCGTGCTGAACAAGGGTGAATCCGGCCGCGCCCTGGTCGAGCACGGTGCTGCCACGGAATTCTTCGGCCTGCCCAGTGAGGAAGCCGTTGCCGTGGTCAGGGCCGCCGGCCGGTTGGACTACGGCTTCATCAGCGGGCATGCCAGTGCCGCGGCCGCGTTCGCGATCGGCATCGTGCTGCTGTTCGGCTTGCGCCGGCACTGGGTCTTGGCGGTCGCCCTCGGCTGGATACTGCTGATGGGTCTGTCGCGGATGTATCTGGGCCGGCATTTCCTGGGCGACGTGCTGGGCGGCTGGATGGTCGGCGCGATGGCCGCGTGGTTGGCCTGGCTGTTCGTCCGCGCCATCGGAGGCGATCGGCCCGGGAACCGGCATGTCGCATGGGGATTGGCCTGGACCTGCGTCGCGACCTGGGTGTTGCTGTCGTTGCGGTGGGATTTCCTGCAGCCCGCGGCCGCCGGCGGCATCGCAGGCATCCTGGTCTGCCTGTGGGTGATGACCAGGGTCCCGCACGAGGACGGCGGGGGCATCGGCAAACGCTGCCTGCGCGTGCTGTGCGCGCTGATCCTGGGATATGGCGTCGATGCCGTCCTGCGGCAGGCCTGGCAGGCCGGTGGGCTGCCTGATGGACATGCGCTCGGGTTCCTGAACGCGGCGGTCGGCTACACCGTCGCTCTGTTGGGCGCGTGGTGGCTCGCGACCCGCCTGCACCTGTATCCGCAGTCGCGCATCAGCGCAGGCGGCACTGGCGTCGTCACGGACTGGACGCGGCGCCGCGCGAATGCACCGCCCCGGGGAGATTGACCGGGTGCGGCCCGTCACGCCACCCCCGCGACTGGTCACATCCGTGCCGCTTCCGGACACATTCGCCTGGCCTGGTGGCTTGCGCGCAGGGATCGTGGCGGCATGAAGACCACTCACCTGCCCACGTCGCGCCGCCACGACATCGACGCCCTGCGCGTGTTCGCGTTCGCGCTGCTGATCCTCTACCACGCCAGCGGGATCTGGCAGGCGGACTCCACGTTCCACGTGGCCAGCCGCCATGGCTGGGAGCACATGGATGCCCTGCGCATCGTGTTCAACCGCTGGCGCATGCCGCTGATCTTCGCGCTGTCGGGCATCGCCATCGGCCTGGCGGTGTCACGGCCAACCTGGATGCTGGCCGCGAAGCGGAGCTGGCAACTGTTGTTGCCGCTGGTATTCGGGATGCTGACCACCGTGGCGATACAGGCTTGGTGTGAGGCGCGACTGCGCGGTACATGGGACGGCGGGTTTACCGACTTCTGGCTTCGTTACCTGCAGCTCCGGCCCTGGCCGGCCGGCACTTTCAGCGGTGCCGAATTCGGCATCACCTGGAACCATCTCTGGTACCTGCCCTACCTCTGGTGTTACACCATGTTGCTCTTCGTGTTGATGCCGTTGTCCGCCACTCCGGTGGCACGGCTTCTGCGTTGGAGGATGACTCAGGGCGGCGTTCTGACCACATGGCTGCTGCCGGTACTCAGCTGGCTCGCAGCCCTGCTGTGGCTGCAGCCGCGCTTCCCTGAAAGCCACGCGTTGCTCGGAGACTGGTATGCACATGCGATGTACTTCACCTGCTTTCTTGCCGGGTGGCTGATCGCGCGGGAGGAGGCCGCATGGCAATGCCTGGTGAGCCGGCGCTGGTGGATGGCCGCGGTGGCGCTGCTGGCCATCTTCCTCGAACTGGCACTGAAGCTGTCGGACCTCTGGCTCGACGACGGGCCGCTGCCGGCCTGGGCATTGAACGTGGACTGGCGTCTGGTCGAGCGCGCGGCGCGTGCCGCCTATGGCTGGTCCGCGCTGCTTGCCATCCTCGGTTTCGCCCGCCGCTGGATGGATCGACCATTTCGCTGGCTGCCTTATGCCAACGAGGCGGTGTATCCCTGGTACATCCTGCATCAGACGGTATTGGTTTTGATCGGTTATTGGGTCCTGCCACTCGGCTGGGCACCGGAAGCAGAGGTCATCGTGATTCTTGGTGGCACCATCGTCGGCTGCGCCCTGCTCCACGAACTGCTGATCCGGCGCCTGCCTTGGCTGCGCCCACTGTTCGGCCTCAGGCCGGTTCCCGATGCAGGACGATCAGCTGTACCGCCTCGCCGCCACGCCAGTCATCCGGCACCAGCCGGTATGCCACGCGCGAACTGCGCGCCGGCGGCTCCCCCTGCCAGCCGTCGAAGTGCATGGCATTGAATCGACGTCCATCGCGCTCAAGGGAAAGGCGCAGGTGGCGCTCGCCCACCGGACGCCAATCGACGATCGAGAAGACGCCATCGAATACCGGCTCGGGATAGCCTTGGCCCCAGGCGCCACCATCCCTCAATGCGCAGGCATGGCTGAACTCAAGGGCCTCGGCAGGGAGGTCGCCGTCGCTCAGGATCGCCTCGCGCCCGTCGAGCGCATCTCCCGCTTCAGTCGCGATGCGCGCCATCGCTTCGCTGAACGCCGCCAACGCGTTGCGTGGCAGGGTCAGGCCCGCCGCCATTGCATGGCCTCCGAAGCGGGTGATCAGGCCGGGATGCCTTGCATCGACCAGGGCGATCGCATCGCGCAAGTGAAAACCAGGGACCGAACGCGCCGAGCCACGCCATTCGTCTCCGCCGGCAGGCGCGAAGGCGAACACCGGCCGTTGAAGTTGCTCCTTCAGGCGCGACGCCACCAACCCGACGACGCCGGGATGCCAGCTTTCGTCCGCCACGCACGGGATTGCCGCGACATCGCGCACGTCCGGACAGTCGATCGCGGCATCGAGCATCGTCTGCTGCATCTGCCTGCGTTCGCGATTGATCGCGTCCAGTGCCTCGGCCTGCGCCGTACATGTGGCGATGTCGTCACCGAGCAGACACTCGATGCCGAGCCGCATGTCTTCCAGCCGGCCGGCAGCATTGATGCGCGGGGCGATGGCGTAGCCGATGTCGGCGGTGGTGAGTCGCACGGCGTCGCGTCCTGACACTTCGATCAGCGCGCGGAGGCCGGCGCAACCCTGCCCTTTTCGCAGCCGTCGCAATCCCGCGCCGATCAACGCGCGGTTGGCGGGATCCAGCCGCACCATGTCGGCCACGGTGCCCACCGCGACCAGGTCAAGCAACGAGGCAAGGTCCGCGCTGGCGGCCGGCTCGCCCGCTTCGCGTGCGGCGATGCGCAGGGCCAGCAGCAGATAGAACAGCACGCCGACACCGGCCAGAGATTTCGCGGGAAAGGTGTCGCCGGGGCGTTGCGGATCGACCACCGCGTCGGCCGCGGGCAACGTCTCGCCGGGGAGGTGGTGGTCGGTCACGATGACCTGCCAGCCACGCGCCTTCGCCGCCTGGATGCCGGCATGACAGGCGATGCCATGGTCCACGGTCAGCAGCAGATCGGGCTGCATCGGGACGATCGACTCGACCAGACCCGGCGTCAACCCGTAGCCGTGCACCATGCGGTCGGGCACAGCATAGGAGATGCGCCGGGCACCAAGCATGCGTAGTCCGCGCACCGCGACAGCGCAGGCCGTCGCGCCATCGCAGTCGAAATCCGCTGTGACGACAATGTGCCGATCCGTCGCGATCGCCTCGCGCAACAGCGCCACGGCTTCCGGCAACCCGAGCAGGCCATCCGGTGGCGGCAGCTTCGCCAGGCCCGGCAGCGCATCCGCGATCCCGTGACTTCCTCGCGCAACATGCACGCGACGTAGCGCAAGGGGCCAGTGTGCGGGCCATTCTCCGGCATCGACGGCCGATTCGTCGATCTCGCGGCGGATGATCTGTCTTGGCCTCATCATTCGACCGGTGACGCTTCCGTCTCCAAGCGGAAGGGCCGACGCCACAGACGCCAGTGCTGGTGGGCGGCGAGCGCGAATCCGGTGCCGTCCTCGCTGTGCCAGAGCGTCGGGCCGGTGGTGGCCAGTGCATCAACAGCGGGCAGCAGCCAGCCGTCAAGCAGTGCGTCGCCACGCAGTGGACGCAGGTCGTAGGCGCCGGTTGGCGTGCGGGGAAATTCGCCGGGGAGGTCCATGACGTTGATGTTGGCCAGTCGGGCCATGCCGCGCAGCAGGGGATCGGCGGAGCCGAAGGTGGGAAAGCTGGCCGAAGCGCTGTCAGGCAAGGGCTTGTCGCCCCACAACCAGATGCCGTTGATGGGCGGAAGCCCGGCCGCGACCCGTCTGGCGTTGTGCGGGTGGTTGTGCAGCAGCACCTGCGCCTCTCCGTCGAGTGCACGCCATGCGCTTGCATCGTCGCCTTCGGGCCGATGGTCGAACAGGTCGCCGCCCAGCGCCTCGGCCGGGGTGAAGAATCGCGGCAAGCTGGCATCGGCGGGCAGCCTCAGGTACCAGCGGCGAGGATCGACGACATCGAGCACGGCGCCGACATCATCGAACAATGTCTGCAGCTGCGGTGCGAACGCCTCCGCGTCCTCCGGCCAGACAGGCAACAGCGCATCAATCGCCAGCAGGCGTGCGCCGTTGATGTCCGCGTGCAGCCACGCCGGATCGGCACGCAACCAGCGGTGCGCACGCACGTCCTCCAGGTCGAGATCGCCCTCCCCCAAGCGCGCCAAGGCAGCCGAGGCAGGTGCGCTCCAGAACGCGACATCTGCCTGGGGCGTGTCCAGGAACAGGCGGTCGGCGCGCCCCAGTGCGCGCACCAAGCGGTCCGGCAGCGTCTTCGGCCAGCGACGCAGCGCCGGCAACAGCAACTGGATGCCCGACGCGGTCACTCAGCCTTCGTAACGGACTGCGACGATCTCGAACTCATGGGTACCGCCGGGCGCCTCCAGGGTGACTTCGTCACCCTCGTGCTTACCGATCAGGGCGCGCGCGATCGGGGAGGAAATCGCGATCAGCTTCTGCTTGATGTCGGCTTCGAGGTCGCCGACGATCTGGTAGGTGATCTCCTGATCGGTCTGCAGGTCGACCAGGTCGACGGTGGCCCCGAACACGACCTTGTCTCCGGCGGCGAGCTTCGCCACGTCGATGATCTGGGCGTGCGAGAGTTCTCCCTCGAGCTGCTTGATGCGCCCCTCGATGAAGCCCTGCTGCTCCCGGGCCGCGGCATATTCCGCGTTCTCCTTCAGGTCACCGTGCGCCCGCGCCTCGGCGATCGCCTGGATCACCGCGGGACGCTTGACCGACTTCAGTTCTTCAAGTTCCACGCGCAGGCGGGCAGCGCCGCGCGCGGTCATCGGCGGGTGGTTCATGCTTCTTGCAATTCCTTGTGCAGTTCCTGCAGCGACCATACCGGGCCGCTGTCACGGAAGTCGAGCGAATGCAGCAGCGCCTTGGCGCCGGCGATGGTCGTCGAATAGGTCACGCGATGCTGCAATGCCTCGCGCCGGATCGAGAACGAGTCGCTGATCGCCTGCTTGCCCTCGGTGGTGTTGACGATGTAGGTGATCTCGCCGTTCTTGATCAGGTCGACGATGTGCGGACGCCCCTCGATCACCTTGTTGACCACGGCGCATTCAATGCCGTTCTGCTGCAGCCATTGCGCCGTGCCGCGGGTGGCGACGATGCTGAAGCCGCGGCGGATCAGTTCCTGCGCGACCGGCAGCAGCCGCTGCTTGTCCGGATCGCGGACGGAGACGAAAGCGGTACCCGGCTGCGGTTCGCGGATATTGGCGGCCTCCTCGGCACGCGCGAACGCTGCGCCAAAGCTGCGGCCCACGCCCATCACTTCGCCGGTGGAGCGCATCTCCGGTCCCAGGATCGGATCGACGCCCTGGAACTTGGCGAACGGGAACACTGCTTCCTTGACCGAGAAGTACTCGGGCACGATCTCCTCGTTGGCATCCTGCTCTGCCAGCGTCATCCCGGCCATGCAACGTGCAGCGATCTTCGCCAGTGGTCGACCGATCGCCTTCGACACGAACGGCACCGTGCGCGAGGCGCGCGGATTCACTTCCAGCAGGTAGATGGTATGACCGCTCGCGGCATCGGTCTGCACGGCGAACTGGGTGTTCATCAGACCGACCACATCCAGCGCCTTGGCCAACGCAACGACCTGCTCGCGCAGCTCGCCCTGCACCGCCTGCGACAGCGAATACGGCGGCAACGAGCAGGAGGAGTCACCCGAGTGCACGCCGGCTTCCTCGATGTGCTCCATCACTCCGCCGATCAGCACATTGCCCTCGCGGTCGGCGATCACATCGATATCCACTTCCACCGCGTTGTCGAGGAAGCGATCCAGCAGCACCGGCGAATCGTTGCTGACCTTCACTGCCTCGCGCATGTAGCGCTCCAGGTCCGCGTCCGCATGCACCACTTCCATCGCGCGACCGCCGAGCACGTAACTCGGGCGCACCACGAGTGGGTAGCCGATCTCGCGGGCCAGCACCAGCGCTTCCTCGGCGCTGCGGGCAGTGCGGTTCGGTGGCTGCCTCAACTGCAGGCGCTCCACCAGCTGCTGGAAGCGTTCGCGATCCTCGGCCAGATCGATGGACTCGGGCGAGGTGCCGATGATCGGCGCACCGTTCGCCTCCAGCGCCTTCGCCAGCTTCAGCGGGGTCTGACCGCCGTACTGCACGATCACGCCTTTGGGTTTCTCGAGGTCGATGATCTCGAGCACGTCCTCCAGCGTCAGCGGCTCGAAGTACAGGCGATCGGAGGTGTCGTAGTCGGTGGAGACGGTCTCCGGATTGCAGTTGACCATGATGGTCTCGTAACCATCCTCGCGCAGCGCAAGCGCGGCGTGCACGCAGCAGTAGTCGAACTCGATGCCCTGCCCGATCCGGTTCGGCCCGCCGCCCAGCACGATGATCTTCTCGCGGTCGGTCGGCGCGGCCTCGCATTCGTCCTCGTAGGTCGAATACATGTAGGCGGTGGACGTCGCGAATTCCGCGGCACAGGAATCGACGCGCTTGTAGACGGGACGGATGCCGAATCCTCGGCGCAGTGCGCGGATCGCGGCCTCATCGGTGCCACAGAGCTGGGCGATGCGTGCATCCGAGAAGCCCATGCGCTTCCACGCCCGCAACACCACCGCGTTCATCGAGCCCAAGCCGGTACGTGCAATGTCGCGTTCGCTGGCGATGATTTCCTCGATCTGGTCGAGGAACCAGGGATCGACGTGCGAGAGTGCGTGCACTTCCTCCACAGATAGGCCGGCGCGGAACGCATCGGCGATGTAGAACAGGCGTTCCGGCCCGGCCTCCTTCACCTCGCGCTTGAGCGTGGCGAACCCTTCCTCGCTGGCGGGATCGAGTCCGGTCGGGTCGAAGCCGACCTTGCCGGTTTCCAGGCCACGCAGTGCCTTCTGCACTGATTCCTGGAAGGTGCGACCGATCGCCATCACCTCGCCGACCGACTTCATCTGCGTGGTCAGGCGCGAGTCCGCCGCCGGGAACTTCTCGAACGCGAATCGCGGGATCTTGGTGACGACGTAGTCGATCGTCGGCTCGAACGAGGCCGGGGTGAGGCCACCGGTGATGTCGTTCCTGAGCTCGTCGAGCGTGTAGCCGACCGCGAGCTTGGCGGCGATCTTGGCGATCGGGAAGCCGGTGGCCTTCGATGCCAGTGCCGAGGAGCGCGACACCCGCGGGTTCATCTCGATCACCACCACGCGGCCGGTGCTGGCGTTGATGCCGAACTGCACGTTGGAGCCGCCGGTATCCACGCCGATCTTGCGCAGCACCGCGATCGAGG